>JAKAMH010000008.1 GCA_021813005.1 bacterium | reverse complement strand
TTTCCACTTTACCGCAGATTGCCAGACCGTCATAAAAATCCATCACTCCCGAATTATCGACGAACGCGGACACAATAAGCTTGTCGTGTCTCAATGCTTCCTCCATGATCCGCTTGATCATGGGTTTCTTCTTTTTACCGTCCACCACAAGTTCTGCTTTAAAAGTCTTATGCGCACAGTGCTCACTCCAGGTCTGGGCAAGCGTTTCAAGTTCGCAATCTAGCGGATCACGACCCAATTCTTGAAAAAAGTGCTGAATAGCCTGCATTTCTGTGAGACTTAGGAACAGGCTGTCAGCTGAGAGATTCACCAGTTCCTGTTCACTCATTCCTCGAAGTGGAATTGTCAATGTCGGACCAGGCTTACCCGAAATCGTCAGTGTCTTTGGCTCATGTTCCACGATATATTCAACTGTCTGATTAAAGAGATTAAGCTCTGCCAGGCGATTTCTGATTTTTGCCGGATGTTGGCTCTTAAAAAAGTAATATTCCCGGCTAGCGTCTGCGGCCTTCAGTTTTATTCCCAGATCTAAGGACGCTTTGAGAATAGAGGCAACCTCCGGGTTCATGACTCCCGGTTTGTAAGCAATTTCCACGACATCCGTTGCTCCGATTATTGGTGAGGCATTTATACGGTACTCCTGATTAATAGACTCACTGAGAAGTTTCTGGGCCAGCTGTTTCGCGTCTTTTAGACTCACTCCTTCCAGACGATAAACGCGTGCCGTTCTGATTAGGCTGATATCTCCCGTAAACGCGGCCCGAAGGTCTCGGCCAAGAAGGTCATCTTGTTGGTCCAGCGCAGATACTCGTATTGTCTGTATCACAGTGTTCGCTCCATATCTCTCCAGCCGATATCCGTCCGGAACTGTAAATTATTGCCCTCAATATACACCATACTCATCGCAGCGTAAACCCTCTCACGCGCTTCAACCAGCGAGTCCCCCACCCCCACCAGGTGAAACACCCTGCCGCCGTTTGCCAAAAACACTCTCTGTTTTTTAACGATTCCTGAGCCAAACAGCAGAACTCCCGGCAAGGCAGCGGCCTTTTCAAGCCCGCTTATTTTTTTACCCTTGACCGCCGAGTAGTCCTCCGGATAGCCTGAGGAACACCCTGCCACGCTCACCCGGATCTTTGTATCAACCGTAATTTTTGCCCGTCCCAAGCGCTTCTCTAATACTGCCATCACGATTGACAGGTAATCCGACTGTATCGCAGGCAGCAATACTTCTGCCTCCGGGTCTCCCCAACGGGCATTAAACTCAACTATCTTTACTCCCGTCTGCGTCAACATGCATCCGGCATAGAGAACCCCACTGTAGGCCCGTCCCTCCTTTGCCATGCCTAAAAGAAATGGCTTGATAATTTTTTGCTCAACTTCCCGGGCAATCTTAGCTGATACAATACCACACGGCGCGACAGCCCCCATGCCGCCGGTGTTTTCCCCTCTGTCCTGATTGAGCACTGTCTTATGGTCCTGGGCCGCGCCGACAGTGACGAAGTCCTGTCCGTCACAAATAACAAAGTAAGAAAATTCCTCGCCTGTCATACATTCTTCAATCAGAAATGTTTGCCCTGCCGGGCCAAATTTTTGCATTTCGGAAATCGCCACTACGGCTTCTTTTTTGTTGTCGGCCCGAATTGCCCCTTTCCCAAGCGCCAACCCTGAAGCCTTGATATATAACGGTTGTTCGGGAAGTCCGCTTAGGTACGAGCGTGCCTTTTGGACATCAGAAAACGAGGCAAAGCGCGGAGAGGGAAGATGATACTTCTGCATAAATTTCCGCGAATATTCTTTGCTCCACTCAATCTCAGATGCCTTTTGCGTCGGACCAAATGCCAAAATACCGGCGTTCTGCAGCTTGTCAGCCAATCCATCGGCCAGAAAACTGTCCTGCGCCACATCGACAAGGTCAACGGCATATTTTCTGCAGACTGCCAAGACAGCTTTGTAGTCGGACTTTTCATCCGTTAAGGCGGTAACTTTCTTATTGGCTACCCCGACCAGTCCGTTTCCCGGCAAGACATACACCTGCTTTACTCCTCGGCTTTTGGCGTACGCCTCCGAGAGCGCCTGCTCCCGGCCGCCGTTTCCCAGTACTAATATACGTTTCACTTGCATAAGGTTATCAGCGATTTAACATATAATTTATTCTCTTTCTTCTTGAGCCGTGCATAAAATGTCTCGACGGTATCTCCGGGTCGAATTTTTTCAAAACACCTGCCCAGCACCGGCCCAAAATCAATCTCATCTGTTAAAAAATGAAGGCTTGATCCGCCATACGTTGCCGTCCTATCCAAGAAGTTTTGAATCGCCTTGCCAGCCAGTTTGTGCTGGTTCCAGAGACCCGTTGTCCCGTCCGGATTTTTGACAGTACCTGAATTTGTGTCCGGCACGAGTCCCGGGTGGATGTTGAGGATTCTGTCTTTATACACGGCTACAACGCCGGGCAAGACCAGCTGTTTCCATCCGGCAAGACAAATATAGTCGGGTTGTACTGCCAAAAGATACGGCAATAAATCATCGGCTTTTGCAATGATTTTGACCGGTAGGCCGGAATTTTTGGCCCTAACTATTCCATATGCGCCCTCTGTATCACTTATTACTGAAACTATCTGCGCTGTGAGCCTCCCGTCCCTTATCGCATTGATCATTGCCTGCAGGTTTGTTCCCGTTCCGGCGTTGGATATGAGTACTGCAAGTCGTTTCATCAGCACATGTTGATTTTTTGGGCATGTTTCCCGATATCTATGGGATAATCACCAGTAAAACAGGCTGTGCAAAAGACATCTTCCGGCAGATCAACTGCCCGTAGCAATCCTTCGTAGGAGAGATAGCACAGGTGGTCCGCTCCCGTGAACCGCCTAATCTGCGCTATCGATTTCCTCGCTGCTATCAACTCCTTCTGCCTCGGGGTATCAATGCCGTAAAAATCAGGATATTTAACAGGCGGCGAGCTTGATATGAGGTAGACTTTTTTGGCACCTGCCTGCCGAAGCATCGTAACTATTTTTTTCGATGTCGTCCCTCTGACAATTGAATCGTCAACCACAGCCACCTTTTTCCCGGCAATAACACTTCTGATGGGATTAAGTTTCATCTGCACGCCGCGCTTGCGAAGCCTCGGGTCCGGCGTGATAAATGTCCGACCGATATACCGGCTTTTTGAGAGACCAAATTCCAGCGGCAGTCCCATGGCAATTGCGTACCCAACGGCCGCCGGTATGGCAGAATCCGGAACAGGCACCACGATATCCGCGTCAAGCTTGCACTCTTTTGCCAGCTCCATGCCCATCCGACGCCGCACGTCATAGACGCTCCTTCCCAAAAGCACACTGTCAGGACGCGAAAAATAAACAAATTCGAATATATCAAGTTTGGGTATGGATTTGGCTAGTTGCTTCACCGTCAACCCCTGTGGTCCCACCACTACCATCTCACCCGGCTTGAGGTCACGGACAAAATCACCGTTGACCGTGTCAATGGCGCACGTTTCTGACGAGAAGACATAGCCACCGTTGAGACGGCCAAACGAAAAAGGACGGATGCCGTATCGATCTCTGACTGCCACAATTTTATTTCGTGTCATAATCAATAAACAAAAAGCACCAATAAAAAGCGGGAATGCCTTCTTAACAGCCGTCTCGATACTGTCACCTTTGACTAAGTAATAACGAATGGCACGATGCATGAGTTCCGAGTCATTAAGCCCCCGTGTCAAAACGCCCTTCTCATGCAGGAAATCCTCAAGTGGTTTGGTTACGGATAGATTGCCATTGTGGGATAAAACAACAATATCGTCCTGCGATCCAACCGGTTGGACATACCTGTCCCCGCTCCCCATGGAGGTAGAGTAACGGTTCTGGCCGATTGCCATGTGTCCGCTGAGCCGGTCAAAGTCAGAATCCTTGTACACTTGCACGACAAGGCCGGTGCCTTTGTGGGTGACAATTCGCTTGCCGTTTGAAGCAGATATACCGGACGACTCTTGCCCGCGGTGCTGCAGGGCGAACAAGCCAAAATAGGTAATTCTGGCTGCCTCAAGGCCACGTCCATAAACACCAAAAATACCGCACTTTTCAGTCAGTCTGTCTTCCATAAAACTATTTGCCGCAATCAAAAATCCGCCGCCCCGGCCTTATGCAGGCAATAGGTCAACACTTACCAGGTTTTCCGTTATCTTTTTAGTATCTATCTTTCCTCTCCGTTTTACAAATTTCTTGCCCGTCAATTTTTCATATACTCCGATATAGCGTTGACTCACCTTCTGTATAAGGCTCTCAGGCATTTGAGGCGGCCTACCGTCCCCCTTATATCCCCGTTTGGCATACCAAATTCTGAGAAACTCCTTGTCAAAATTCTCCGGCTCGTCCCCGCAGGAGAATTTCAAGTTATACGTTTCTTTTATCCAGAAACGGGAGGAGTCAGGTGTGTGTATTTCATCAATCAGCATCAGTGTGCCGTCTCTTGTCAGACCGAATTCATACTTTGTATCGACAAGTATGAGACCGTGGCGCGCGGCAATACGGCTTCCCCGCGCGTAAAGTGCCAAAGCTGCCCGTTCCATCTGCTTGTATATACCTGACGGTACAATTTTTTTCTTAATAATTTCGTCTTTTGTCAGACGCTCATCGTGACCCGCGTTCGCGTCCGCTTTGGTTGTCGGTGTAATAATGGGGCTTGGCAATATTTGGTTTTTCCTGAGCCCATCCGGAAACTGCAGGCCGTAAATTACCCGCTCCCCGCGTTCATAAGAACCCCAGACAGAGGTATTGGTCACGCCTGAGATATATCCTCTTACCACCATCTCAATTGGTATCGGCAGCGTGTCTCTGACAATCAGGACGTTTGGATCGGGCATGGAAAGAAGGTGGTTTGGAATAATATCCTGTGACCTCTCAAACCAAAATGCAGAAAGTTCTGTTAAGACTTGTCCCTTGTGTGGGATAACTCCAAGAATCCTGTCAAACGCCGAAATACGGTCGGTCGTGACTAGTATCCGCTTATCATCAACGATATAATAATCCCTCACCTTACCTTGGTACTTTTTCCCAAACGCTTTAAAGTTCACAGTTTGTATCATAAATTAAGCTTACGCAGACAATGTCCCATCCTGAGGGCTGTAGCCAGACGGATCTTACACATAATCTGAAAGATTCCTCCCCCACTAAGCGGGGTCAGAATGACAGGCGTAAGGTGAGTCATTAAATATCAGCCTTCAGATCTATCTAAAGTATATTACTATGCAGTGGTATACTTAGTCTTTTAAGAGATTTTTTAACCTTTTGTGTAGCTCGTTCTTCTCATCTACGGTTTGCAATAAATTTTTTATCCTGTTCTTTTGTTTTTGATTTGCTCCCTTCACTATTTCTTCCAAAAGCAACTCTGGCCAGAAATAAAGAGAATATCTTCTTTTCAACTGGTTCCACTCCGAATCCTCTATCCATTTCCCTTCCTTATCAGGATCGTTGGGAAGTTTTTTTATAATGTTTCTGAAACCGTCCCCTCTCTCAGCCATCCAGGCTGAAATCTTAGCTATAGTTCCATGACTGACACACAACATCCCCTCTATCTCCTGATACGGCTTCCCTTCGAGGAGTAGCTTCGCTATACGCAATCTTTTACCTAATATCCTCAGTTCCGATTTTGTCAGTAAATCCTGCAGAAAAAGAGCTGCTTCTTCCAGGCTCTTTGTTGCTACCAATGCATGTACCAAATCAAATGCAAGACTTTCTTCTTTTCTTTTTGACAACCGATCAATTCTTCTGTGCCTATCAAGCAGAATAGTTTTCATCTCTTCCTAAAGTATATCACTATGTAGTGGTAGACTTAAGATATTTTTTATATTGTATTTTTTCAAGTTTAGTGGCTTTTTTTATAACTTCCTCGCCTATTTTGCTTTTAAGACTGGTAATTTTATGACGCAGAGATTTGTCATGTGTCCCGAGTATCTCAGCTGCCAAAATTCCGGCATTCCTGGCCCCATTGATAGCAACTGTCGCGACAGGTACACCAGGCGGCATCTGCACTATCGAATAGAGTGAATCCATTCCTGCAAGCGACTTTGTCTTGATCGGAACACCGATGACGGGAAGTGGTGTATAGGCAGCAACCATGCCCGGCAGGTGGGCAGCACCGCCCGCGCCGGCGATAATCACTTTGTAACCTTTTTCCTCAGCAGTTTTACCAAACGCATGCAGACGGTCCGGTGTTCTGTGGGCAGAGACGATTGTCAGTGTGTAGCCGACGCCGATTTCGTCCAGGAATTCCGCCGCCTCCTTCATCACCGGAAGGTCAGAGTCAGAACCCATGACAATGGCAACCTCCGTCATATAAGAAGTGACCTCCGTGCCTTGCGCACCTTCCTAAGAAGTGACTTGTAGTCATCCCCAACGGCAGTCAGGTGCCCCATCTTACGGTTGAGTCTGGACTCCTGCTTGCCGTAGATATGCAGTGAGACACCGAGAACAGACAGGGCTTTATCAAACCCTTTGGGAAAACCTGCACCGTTTCTCGTCCCGAGTAGATTTTTCATTACCACTGCTTTGGGCAGCAAAGTTGTTTTACCAAGCGGCAAGTCCGAGATGGCCCTGATATGCTGTTCAAACTGCGATGTGACACATCCTTCAATCGTATAGTGGCCTGAATTGTGGACACGGGGTGCTATTTCATTGACTAGTACAGCGTTATCTGTAGTCAGAAACATCTCAACACCAAAAACGCCGGCTCCTTTAAGTACCCGTACACTGCGAAGCGCCAGGTGCTCTGCCCTATTTTGCACCTTCTCCGCCACCGGCGCCGGCGCAATAACCGTATCACAAATATTGTCTTGATGTATTGTCTCGACAACCGGATAGACGGCCAACTTGCCGGAGACCGATCGTGCTACCATGACGGCTAGCTCTTTGCTAAACGAAACATACTCCTCAACGTAAAGTGTCCGTCCGGAAAGCCTTGTCAGCCCCCGCTTGATATCTCCCCTCGACTTGACAACAAAATTCCCCCGCCCGTCATACGCATCTGTTCTCGCCTTGAGAAGCAGAGGGAATCCGAATTTTTGTGAGGCCGCCAGGATATCCTTTTCCGTCTCGACAGCCATAAAGCGGGCCGTCGGAATACGATTTTGTTTAAGAAAATATTTTTGCTTCAGTTTATCCCGAATAATGCCAAGCGTTTCAGGGTAAGGATGGACTTTGGTGCCATTTTTCATGACGGCGAGCAAGACTTCGTCATTTGCCAGCTCTATCTCAAAGGTTAATACATCAGATAATGCTGCCAATTCGCGTATGGCTGCTTCATCTTTATAGTCTGCCACAATCTGTTTATCTGCTACCTGGCCTGCCGGACTCCCCGGCGTGGGGTCGACTACCGCCACAAAAAAACCAAGTTGCTTAGCAGACTGGGTGAGCATTTTCCCCAGCTGCCCGCCACCGACGATTCCGATACGTAACGGTTTATCCATGTTTAATTTCCCTGAGGGCCTCCCGCACTATTTTCCCGGCCAGTCCGATGTAGTTTTGGGGGGTAAGACGGGCAATCTCACCCGCTGTTTCCCGGGAAACCGGCAATTCTTCAAGCCATCTCTCCCATTCTTCACGGCTGATGCGTTTACCGCGGGAAAGGTCTGCAATCAGCGTATAGGGGTCCTCCACGTTGTCTTTCCTGAGAATTGTCTGCACTGCTTCTGTCAGAATACTCCAGTCAGACGCCAGAACATCCCCTGTCCTATCCTCATCCACTCTAATTCGGGAAAAGCCTTTTCGCACACTTATAAAAGATAATAACGTATAGCCAAATGCCGTACCCATGTTCCGCATTACCGTACTGTCTGAGAGATCACGCTGGAGGCGCGAGATGGGCAGTTTGGCGGCAAAAAACGTGAAAAGAGCATTGGCAAGACCGGCGTTTCCCTCACTGTTTTCAAAATCAATCGGATTAACTTTTTGCGGCATAGTAGATGAGCCGACCTCTCCTTTTCGTACCTCCTGCACGAAATAGCCGTCACTGATATAACGCCACATATCCTGGTCGACGTTAATGAGAATAGTATTGATGCGCTGAAATGCCTGTACCATCTCAGCTAGATCGTCTGGAGTATTTATCTGTGTCGTTACCAAATTTGGAGTAAGTCCAAGTTTTGTCACAAAGGCCCGGCTAAAAGCAAACCAATCGACCTTTGGCATCCCAACCAGATGTGCATTGAAGTTGCCGACGGCACCGCTCAGTTTTCCCGTCAGAGTTAGTTCCTGCAGTTTTTTGCTCTGTCTATGCAGGCGTACGGCAAACACCGCCAGTTCTTTACCAAGTGTCGTGGGAACCGCCGGCTGTCCGTGCGTTCTTGCCAGCATCGGCAGGTCACGGTATAACGCAGCGCGTCCGGCAATATCTGAGACAATCTCTGACAGCATAGGGAGGAATATGTCGTCCCGGGCTCTGCTAATTAAGAGCCGGTACGACAAGTTGTTTATGTCTTCCGAGGTCAACCCAAAATGCACCATTGCCAAAACATCCTGAAGTGATGTTTTGGTGAGAAAATTCCGCAGATGTCGCTCCATTGCCTTGACATCGTGACGGGTTTTTTCCTCAATCGCTTTAACGTCCGCTGCCTCGCTCGGCCCAAAGTTGGCAATATATGCAGACAGCAGTGCCTTTTCTTTGGCGGTGAAGGGACGAATGAGACGCCTTTCTGACATTGCCGCAAGATAAAGAATTTCGATTTCCACCCGCGTCTTGATGAGCGCGTATTCCGAAAAATAATTTACAAGAGGTGACAGCTGTCTTTGATACCTACCGTCAAGCGGCGTAATGGCAGTCAGTGTAGTGAGCTCTTCCAACCCCCGTTGGGTCATACACTATGTATACCGTTTCCAGTCTCCTTTTGCAATACCCAATAGCGACGCTACAATGGTATAGTAGAGATATTAAGCAATGCAATCTTTTTCTTTGACGCCTTATAAAACACAACTCATCTCTTTTACCATCGTCTTTTTTATCATCCTCACCGTAATAACGCTCATTCGACCACATATAGACAATGATGAAATTATTTATAAAACCCTAACTTATAATGTAGTGCACCACCACGCATATTCTCTTCAAGGGACAACACTTCTCAAAGACCTGCCCTCAAATTTATATGCTACCCCGCTCTTTTTTAGACCACCTCTTTTTGTCATCTCTCTCGCTTTTCTCTACTTACTTCTCGGGCAGGTGGGTCTTGCCCTCGCTCCAACTATTATTTACGCATTTCTCTGTTTTACCATTTACAAAACAGCGCTTCTTATCACCCAATCGGAGCACATTGCCCTCAAGACACTGCTTTTATCACTCGCCTCCCCTCTCTTTCTCTTTTCAAGTGTGTTTATTCATCTTGACACACTTATGACACTTCTCGCATTACTCGCGTTTTACTTTCTTATGAAATGGCGAACAACAGGTAACCTTAAACACGTCTTGTTAGCAGGATTGTTACTCAGTTTCTCAACACTTACCAACTACACAGCTGTTATTCTCTATCCGCTTTTTTTGCTTTTCCTCATATGGCAAAAAGGTAAGTCTTCGATAGTATCAGGTCTGTATCTCTTGCTTCCGTCTCTCATCTCATCCTTCTGGTTCTATCCCGTATTCGGCATCTATCACATGTCTGTCGCGTCTCTCTTTGCCAAACCGGGAAAGTTTACGCTTACCCATTTTCCTTTCATGCTGATGGCATACCAACGTCCGTTTTATTTTTACTTTATTACCGTTTTTCTCACAAACCCACTCTACCTGCTGTTTTTCACTTCCTTAAAAAAGAAATTCGAAAAAATATTCCTGTCGAACGCGCCATACTGTGGTTTCTGATCGCTATAGTACTAACCGTGTTTATTTCACTTACCTATTTCGGTATCACGGGTGGGACGTACCAAATGCGTTATGTTTTGCTCGCCGAACCCTTTCTCATCCTTCTCCTCGGCCTACTGCCGTTTGAAAAGATAAAGCCACTGATCCCACTCATCATAGCTGCCGTTTTATATAATTTGTTTCTTGTTTTTTATAACCTATCGCTTTACAACGCCGACCTTTTCACGTTTTTTGATCTACTTAAAACACGCTAGATAAAACAAAGAAGCAATAGCTGCTACCGCTTTTGCTCCTCAAATCCTTCAAAACTGATTTTAGTGTTTTATATTGTTTATAAAACATATAAGGAGATGCTATGAGTGTGGTAAAAGTTGCGTAAGAGGGTCCAGCCAAACGAGCCCGGCCCCCGGTCGTCACCGGGAGCCGCTGGGAAAGCGAGTCAGGTATGTATCCTATTTACTTTTTACCCATCCAATGATGCCCCCGTAGGCCAAACCTGCCAAAGAGATACCGGAGCGGAATGTTGTTTTGTTTTGCCCAGTCCTTAAGGCTTTGCCGTTCAGCCCGCATCTCCTGCCGTCTCTCGACAGGCGTCATAGATTTAAGCTTATCTGCCTCAGCCTGCCGCTTCGACACAAGGTCCTTGTGCTTGGTCACAAGTAGACCCATCTGGGCATCAGTTATTTTCCCGTCTTTGACGAGCTGTGCCAAGTGGTTCTCATACTTTGTCTCCAGGGCCGCCTGCCGCTGGGCCCGGAACTGATCAAACACAGACTGGACATCGGCTGTTTTCAAATTAAATCTACTGGCAATCATTTGCACCAGTGACTGGCCGCTTGGAGCAGGTGTTTGGGCAAAAGCATATCCGGTACCCAAAAGACCTCCGCCAATCAGTGCTACGAAAAGTGCTATTGTAACAACTTTTCTTTTCATTTTTTCACCTCCTCTCACTGTTGTAATCCTACAGATACGAGCTGAAGAAACGCTTAGAACATTTTAGGAATTTTGGGCTTTGGCCAGCGCTGAAGAGAGGGACTTTTGAAACGCTACGCTTGAGTCGGAGGCACCGGACACTATGTCAACATTGGCGGACTGTGCCTGCAGCGCCTCAGATCGCAGCATCGGCATAGCTTGTGTATTGATAAAAACGGATGTGCTGTGGTCACTCGGGTACTGCAAAAATTTGACGTCCGTCAGCCTGCCGCCGCGAATAACCGCCTGCACCTGGATATACCCATAGTAGGCGTCTGCCGTCGATCCGGTGTACGTCCCGTCCTTATACTGCCCTGAGGATGATGGCACTGACGGCGGGAGAACGAGCGGGACGGGGGTATCTGTCGGAGGAGGTGTACTTGTCGGAGAGGGAGGAGTGTTTGTAGCAGTCGGGACTGAAGCAGCTTGACTGCCGGAAGCGATAGTTTTTTTGACCGGCTCGGCAGAAACCCCGGCTCTCAGATAGATATCATAGCCAAATGAAAGGCTCAGAAGAAATACGACAAGAATGAGCAGTCTCTTCATTGTCTATCAGTATATCCTGCCAAGATGAAAGTTACATGAAGACCTAGGCTTTATCATCTTTCCAGATAAGTCTGTCCAGACCAAGCTTCTCCGGCAGACGATTGAGGTAGGGAATATACGGGACTGCCATGAGAAGAAGCACCAGACAGCCGAGGATGAGAGCGCCGTCCCTATCCTGGTTGTCGTCATTTGCCAAAACTGTATGATCCAACACACCAAGCGGCGCCAACCACCAGGCACCGGGCGGCAGAAGCCCTTTCCCCTCCCGCAGCATGCCGTACTGTTCTGTTGTGATCCCAAGTTTTTCAGCCTGCCGGTCAAGAACACCGGTGTCCGCCAGAAATCTTGTCGCATATGTCGGGTCATAACTGCTCTGCGACTCATTTGTCAGCGCTGCTTCGTAAAGACCGCTTCTTGCCATACTGACAAGTGTAGCCACCACCGAAACTACCGGGTTGCTGCTACGGACAACATCTGTGTTTACAGACGGGCTATGACTGAAATAGTCCTTTGCCTGCTTGATTTGCTGCTCCTGCAGCTGTCGGCCTTCGCGATTAAAGACACTCAAGATGTCCGGCACTCCCTCCATGGTAATGTACTGGGCATAGGGAATATCTATATAAACCTGTTTTGTATTAAATCGGTACGGGTCAATGGTATCAAAATAAGTTGCCGTGTCTGAGGTGTGATTAAGCTCGCTGACAAGCGTGTGTGCGATGAGTGACGGGTCCCGCGCAGCAATGCTCCTGATAGTGACCGGGGCAATAATCGGCGCCGGAAAGACAACCGCCAGTACAAAAATTATTACCGACAGGACGACGCCCCGCAGAAAGAGAACACGGTGATTAGCCTTTACCATCCGGTAGGCAACATCCTTCTTGAATGGCTTGGCAATGCCGCGCGTTTTGACAAAAAGATAATGCAGAAAAAGCAACCCAAATAACAGTAGGGGGATAACGACAATGTGGATACCATAAATCTGGGCATAGTTGAGATTATTAATAAATTTTCCCAGCCCACTGCCGTTATAGAGATCCGCTCCCTGGAGACTTCTCCACTGCGAAGAGAAATCGTTTCGCAGCACGTAGCCAAACTCTGCTTCGGCAAGCGCCAGAAAGAACATCAACGAACCAAGTATCCAGGTGAGCCGTCGTGGCAAGCGAAACCCCGAGGTAAAGAAAACCACCAGTAGGTGCAGTAGTATAAAGAAGATAAATGCCTGCACAGCCCAGAGATGCAGGCTTCGTACAAATACCCCGACTCCCGTCTTTAACCACCAGTCGGGACCAAAAAACACCATGACAATGCCCGAGAGAACAATAATACAAAGAGACGTCATCGACAAGAAGCCCATGGAGTAAAAGATTTTATTGGCATAGGACGGGACCTGGTCAAGCATGAGGCCTGAGAAGATGGCGCGGTATGATAACGATTCCTTGTTTTCCATAGATAAACCTATCTCTACTTATCATACACCCGTCGGTCAAGCGGAGAAGATGTCAAAATGCCAGACGCCTCAGATGCGAGCGAGCCAGCACCCAAAAGAGGACAACAAAAAATAAACCCACCTCAAGTCCAATCAGTAACACGAAGGGGGCAGCCAGGGCGCCCGTCACCAACAGATAAGCCAAGAGAGCGAAAATCGCCGCCAACAGGAGTGAGACAAGCAGTGTGACAATTCCCATTATACTGGTACTGACACGCTCCGGACTGTTCCCCTCTTTGAAGTTTGGACATATACTTCCCATCACGGCCTGCACGGCGGCCAGGACGACAATTGAGAGCAGACTGAGACAAATGACGGGCAGGACGTAGTTACCGGCCACCGGAAAAACAAGCCATAAGATAACGGCCATAGCGCCGTACGGCAGGGACAGAAGAGTACCCAGTAGCAGCTTCTCTGTCAGCACCCTCTCCCTCTTCAGGGGAAGCGTAAAAAGATACCAGACACCCGTCCCCTCCCGAGCCATGAGCGGAAAGACAAGCCGTAGAAGATAGGCCGTCACAAAAAACAGCAGCCATAAAAAGACGAACAGCACAAACACCTCCGCAAAACGGCTGCCGGGCGGGCGCACCGATTGTGCGACACCGAGGAGAAAAAAGAAAAAGACTCCCATAAAGAGAAGAAACAGCCCGTAGGAAACCTCCGACGGACTGCGGACAAGCGACAGGAAATCCTTTTGCAGAAGCGGATAGTTTGACCGCGTCAGACGCCCTGCCTGTGCTGGCTTGAATTTACGGGCGGTAGACGCGCCGTTCACACCCTGAAGCACCGGTAAAAAACGCCTAGCCTCAAGAAGAAATGAAAACCCGACAATTCCTATCGTGAACAGAAGCAGCGGATAGAGATACTGGCTTTTGGCCGTCGTAATCGCATCCGTCAGCCAGTATGTCGGAAACAGTTGATTGGTCAGCGGCAGGTGGTTATAGATGGCAAGAAATTGGTCAGGCGCAGCATTATAGAGCGTCACTATGTCGCGGGGAAAAATGAGACGGAGCATACCGACCGTGACCGCAATTCCGCAGGCTGCTCCTATAAGGCCGCCATAGGTCGCGAAGCGTCGAAGTGGCAAAGCCAGAAGGTAGCCGGCAATCCCTCCGATCGCGCTCGTGATAAGGACGAGAAGCAAAGCTCCGGCGGTGAAACGGAGCAGGAAAAATCCGAGCGAGGGCCCAAAAAATTGCTGACCAAAGGCAAGACCGACCGGAATGAGAACTACCAAGAGAAAAAACGCGTTGATAAGGCATGTTTTCAGAAACAGCCAAATAGCAATATCCGCCGGATGAATAGGCATGGTCACAAGATAACAGATCGTCTTGGTAGGTTTCAGAAGAGATGTCACAGTCGTCATTGCAGCGGTCAGGCTGAAGAGAAATCCCAGAACCATAATGGCCGCCTGCAGCAGATAAATAGCTGACAGAAAGCCGTAGGTTGAATAATTCGCCAAATTGGTGAAAAACGCTCGGGAAAGCAGATACCCACCAAGACCGACGAGGGCAAAAAGCCAGAGAAATGAGGCAAAGACCGCACCTCGACTAAACGTGTTCGTGCGAAACCACTCACGCGCCTGGTGTATATCTTCCGCAAAAAGGGAGGTTACGATATTCATGGATCACTGGACAGCCTTTTTATACTCCCCGTCAAGTGTTGTCTGCGTTGTAATTCTCCCCTTCCGGACTATTTTCCCGCCCACCATCAGCGCATACGCATCCGCGTAATCTTTGGCAAATGACAAAATATGCGTCGTAAATAGCACCGTACCGCCGTTTTTGGCAAATTCGCGGATTGTCTTGCCCAAAATTGTGATACTTTCCGGATCAAGCCCGACAATCGGCTCGTCAATGAGAAGCATGTCCGGTTTGGGAAGAAGGGCTGCCAGAAAGGCCACTTTCTGCTTATTACCCCGTGAGTAGTTACCCATCTGCTCGTCCATCAGGTGTTTGACAGGGAAAAGCCCGAGAAGGTCAGTTGTTCTCTCCGTTATCTGGGAACGGGACAACCCGCGCAGCCTTCCGGTGAGCGCCAGAAACTCACGACCCGTCAGATAATCATAGACCGTCGGATCATCCGGCACATACCCGAAGGTCCGCTTGGCACCGATCGGATCAGCCTGGATGTCATGTCCGGCGAGTGCCGCACAGCCGCTTGTCGGCTCAAGGAGCCCGGTTAGAATTTTAATCAACGTTGTTTTGCCGGCACCGTTTGGCCCAATTAGCGCCAACACCTCTCCTTTCCCGACACGGAGCGAACAGTTGGCAAGTGCCCGAAATGCACCAAACGACTTAGAAACGCCGGAAATGAAGATTTTGGGAGACGGAGCGGAGTCTTCGGGCATACTTATTTACTATAGAAGAAAACAGTCAGCAAACGCAATACAGCCACTTTAGTTGGGAAGCATAAAGTTCTCTTGCAGCGCTTCGGCGAGAGCTTGATTCGACGGCTCAATAAGTACCTTACCATTGGGGAAAACAATCGTCGGTACTGAGCGGTAACCTCCGTTTAACTTTTCAACCAAACCGGCTGCCTCCCTGTCTTCGTCAATGTTAACCTCTTTATACTGCACGTCGTTATCCCGCAGAAATTTTTCTGACCGTTTACAGTCACCGCACCAGGTGGTCTTATACATGATAATCTGCTTCATATTATCTACCAGCCTTAAAATTGAGAGAAAGAGAGTTGATACAAAACCGCTTGCCGGTTGTGTCCTTGGGTCCGTCGTCGAAGACATGGCCCAGGTGTGAGCCGCAGTTACTACAGAGTACCTCAGTCCGTACCATTCCCAGACTTCTGTCTTCCCGAAGCTCCACGTTGCCGGTGAGAGACCTGTCAAAACTGGGCCAGCCGCAGTCGGAATCAAATTTGGTGTCCGAGGCAAAGAGCGGCTGTTCGCAGGCAGCACAAAGATACACGCCCTGCGCAAAATTTTTATAAAACTTTCCGCTACCCGGCGGTTCCGTCCCTCCATCTCTTAGCACATGATACTGCTCAGGCGTGAGCTTTTCTTTCCAGTATGCATCAGGCTTGCCCTGCAGAGCCTTGGCGTCGTAGGGCTTGCCCTGCAGAGCTTCTGCCTCGGAAGATTTTTGTTTCGTGTCGTTCATAGCCATAGTATACTACATCTCGATTATGGCATGACTACCCGGAGCCTCATCACCTGGGGCAAAGTCACGCTTACTTTCTTTGACAAACAAGGCCGAAATCCCGCCAATCGCCAGCAAAATCCCCGCTACATGAAAAACGGTCGAATACGCCAGAACATTTGCCTCCGTTACCATCAATGCCGGAATTTGCTTGAGCAGAACTAGATTATGGGTATTAATAACCGAGTGCGCCTGCAGTAAGAGCAGCTGTGATGTCGTGTTACTTGAGAGAATTGTCGCAAATATTGCCACACCAAACGCACCCGAAATGTTCCTGGCAAGTGCGAGTACCGATGACGCAACTCCGACCTCATGCAGTGGCACAGTTGAGGTAGCCGCGGTCGTCAAGGGCGAGAGTCCGATACCCAGCCCGGCCGCAAAAACCATGAGCCGCCAGGCAATATCCCAAAATCCCCATTTAATGTCTATACCTGAAAACAGGAAAAACAATACCAGGGCTGCAGTAAACATGCCTGCCGCTGTCAGATATCTTGGTTGAACCTTGGCCGAGAGACGGGCCCCCACAGGTGCCGCTGCCATAAGAGACAGGGCCATGGGGATGAAAATGTACCCTGATTTTGTGGTTGAATAGCCGAGAAGGCTTTGGGCAAATATAGGAATGAGAAAAATACCGCCGATCATACCCATAAATGAGATGAAAGATGTGATAATTGCCGCCGAAAAGGTGGGAATTTTGAAGAACTTCAGATCGACAACCGGTTCTG
>JAKAMH010000096.1 GCA_021813005.1 bacterium | reverse complement strand
AAATCAGAAATAACGGAAAAACCTACATCTTTCACCTTAAAAAGGGTTTGCACTTTGTCAACGGAGACGAGGTAACAGCAAATAGAATACATTATAATTTCTCAGATGTCACGGTCAACCGACCCGATCCTTATACCATTGTTTTTCATTTAAAGTATCAATATTCCCCCTTTCTGGTAACAGTCTCGCAGCCTATTTTTCAAAAGAATTTCATTGGGGTCGGAAATTATAGAATTGAAAAAAGTTCACTTAATGGTAGCTTCATCCAGTCACTAACTATCGGGTCTATAAAGAATGCTTTTGACTCCGAATCATACCAATTTTATCCCACGGAAAATGCTTTGAAACTGGGGTTTATTATGGGCGAGGTCACGGATGCACTTGGACTGGACAGCCAAACGTTTAAAAATCAGAAGATCTCCTCCTACCCGGGTGTAACCGTGAGGAGGAATGTCGATTACTCACAACTCGTTACCCTGTTTTATGATACAGAAGACAGTGTCCTCTCGGATAAAAAAATTCGGGACAGTCTAACCTATTCTCTCCCTGATACATTTTCGGAAGGCGAAAGATCATATGTTTCATATCCCAAATCGTCGCTCTATTTCAATAAAGACTATCTCGATCCCCGACAGGACGACACACACGCCAGGCTTCTTCTTGAGTCCGCGACGGTTGGTACTCATAGCGCTCTGCCTGTGCTTACCCTTAAAACCTTTCCTCGCTACGCCAACGTCGCTAAAATAATACAACATGCCTGGTCAAAAATCGGGGTGAAGATAAAAATTGAAAATGTCGACCATGTCCCTCCTCATTTTCAAATATTTCTTGGTGACTTCAATGTACCCAAAGACCCCGACCAGTATGTATTGTGGCACTCGGGTCAGACAACCAATATTGCAAATTACAAAAACCTCCGCATCGACAAGCTCTTGGAAGACGGACGAAAAATTACCAGTACAGCCAAGCGGCAAAGCATCTACCAGGAATTCCAAAAATATCTGCTTGACGATTCACCTGCTTCATTCCTCTACTTCCCCTACTCCTATGAAATCAGCCGGTAGCATGTTTCGAGCGAAGATTGCGGTGGTAGGTAATAGCGAAGCGATGTGCTTCATCGCGTATCCGCATCACAGCCTGCAAAGCGCCGGAGTGCTTGGAAAGTGAAAGTTCTTTGAATGTTAGCTTGCCTCCGTCCCTACTCTGCGGGATGACAATTGTTTCATCCCGTTTTGCCAGACCAACGAGGGGTATATCTAAGTCATTTTCTTCCAGGACAGAAAGAGCAGATGATACCTGTCCTTTTCCGCCGTCGATAATAAACAGACTTGGAAATTCCCATTCAGGGTGCTTCAGTCGTCTGGAAAGCATTTCCCGTATCATGGCAAAGTCATTTGGTTTGCCGGCACGGCGTATCTTAAACCGTCTGTAAGCCTGGCTGTCCTTCTCGCCATCAGTAAAGACAACCATTGAACCCGTCGCCAGGCCACCTGAAATATTCGAGATGTCGTAACACTCAAGTCTTCTAAGGTAGGGGGTGTTTGGTAGGTATAAACTCAGAGCCTCCCGCAGATCCTCAAGCTCTCGCCGCCTGATGTCCTCCCTCAAATTTGGGTTAAGATCATACTCCAACGGTTTTCGGAAGGGTTTCGTGATGAGGCTAAGTGCGTAAATTTTTCTCTGCAACTTAAGCGCCTCCTCAAATGCCTCGGTCTGAGAATAAATATCTCTTTTTTTCTCGAGCAACTGCATAACCGATTTTGACTTACCCTCAAGAATCGCGATCACTCCGCGGATATTCCGTCTGTATTCCTTCTTGTCCGAGGCCGTGGAAAAGACCGGAGGACAGGGGCAAAGACCAAGATGATGGTATAAACATACCCGCTTAGGATGGTTTTGGACAGATTGGTAAGGGAATATCTTTCGGATTGTCTTAAGCACAAGACGTAGTTCACGTGCGTTGGGATATGGACCGAAGTATCTGACTTTCCTGTCTTTACTACTTCGTACTATAAGTACTTTGGGGAAAGGATCTTTGAGGGAAATACTGACGTAAGGGTATGACTTATTATCAGTTAGACGAATGTTGTATTTGGGAAGGTATTTTTGGATGTAGAACGCTTCGAGAAGAAGGGCTTCGAGTTCCGAGTCCACTACCGTTATTCTGATTTTGTCAATCTGCTCGACCAGTAAGCGGGTTTTTTCCTCCAGTATCTGTCCACCGGTGAAGTAAGACGAGACACGCGACCTAAGGTTTTTGGCTTTTCCCACATATAGAACGCGCCTTTCCTTATCGAGGAAAACGTAAACGCCCGGATTTTGCGGCAATGATACATAAGATGATCGTAAGTAAAGCAATTATTAAACCTCCCACAATTACCCGGGATGCAGTCAGTACAAACGGCGAAACGTGAATGGTCCGGGTGATTGTCGATTGACCAAGCAGTATTGTATAGGTGAAGCTACGGTTTGTCAAAAGCGACGTCTTGGCAAAGGACAGCGGTACAGAAACGAAGCCAAATGGCGGTATCGGCGGCACCTGCAAATTTTGCTGAGGCGGGAAAAGATTGGCAGAGGTTACTGTGATTGTTTGCTTATCCGTCAGGCCGCTTCCCACATTTTTAACGATAATCGCTCCCACAATCGGTACTCCTGACGTATAAGGAGATGCAAGCTTCGATTCGAGCTGAAACTGCTGCAATGGTTGGGCTTTCGGAGTGCCGAAAGTCACGACGACATCTTTTTTATTTTCATCACCGGCGTATTTATAACCACCTGCGGGAAGCGGTGCATCGCTATTTTGGCCTTTTATTACAAATGCCAAATGGTCAAAGTCGAGTGTATGGAAATAGTCGACGCCGCCGGTTGTATTGCCCCAGGTCGGATCGACCATAATCCATGTTCCTTTACCCTTGTCATAATACTCCGGCCAAGCATGGAGGATGTCTTTTTCCAGAGAGAGTGGCCTTAGCCTGACATTCTCCGTCTGCGCATACCCGTCAATTTCCCTGGCCGGTATGCCGGCTGCTCGGGAAAGAGCAATGAAAAGGTCTGTAAACTCCAGGCATACTGCTGAATTTGGCTGCTCAAGTACCTTAGCGGCGCCAAGCCTTGATTTATTATCGGTGACACGCGAGAAGTCGTAGTGGAGTGTATTCACTACATAAGTATAAATTGCCTCAGGAGTCTTTAGTTGCCTGGCAAGAACTTGAATCCCGGGGTAGCTTGTTTGCCAGTATGGCCGCTCTCTAAGATAGAGTAATCTGTCTTTGTCCGACAACGCCTGCTTCGTCGGAGTAAGCGAGACATCTGCCTGTCCCGTGACCTTAACGTCGAGTATCTGGGAGGGCAGGAGCGTATAGCTGGCCAGCCAGTTCCCGTCCTTATCTCGGCGCACGTTATTGGGTTTTGGATGCAGGCTGTCCAGATAGACCGTCTGGTAATTTGTGGTTGGTGGTAGAGCAATATCCGTATCCTGTGGAAAAAGATTTTTATTGCGCAGGTGGTAGGTCAAGGAAAAATTATAGGCCTGAAGATTGCCAAATTCTATTGAGATACCAGACTTTTGCAGCTCACTTTTACTAAAAATCAAGCTTTGACGCCCCTGCGCCGGCTTAATGTAGGTCGGTGTGCCAAAAGACACCGGAGCACTTACTGTAACATTAAAAGTGTTAAACTCCTCAGGATTTACAATGCCCGGTATATTAATTTCATGTATTTGCCCGAAATTATGTGCCACATCAGCAGTATCAAAGGTGACTGAAAAGTTTAATTTATTGCCTTAGATC
>JAKAMH010000007.1:2329-17893 GCA_021813005.1 bacterium | reverse complement strand
ATGTCCTACGGATACGCCTACCTCGACTCCTACCCTTCCTCCTCCGCCTCCCGGTGGAGGAGGGCCCGCCGATACTCCTACTTCTGTGCCCGGTGGTCCGACCAGTACACCTACCCCGACACCCACACCGGCACAGCCGACACCCACACCGGCTTTCAGCCAGGCAATGTGCACCTGTGATGGCATGACTGCCTCAGAGCCCATAATTCCGGGCTTACCTGTGACATTTACCGCCAATGCCAAGGTAGAAGGTGCCAACACTTCCCTGGCTACAGTGAAGGATATGACCTTCTATATCGCAGTAGGGGACAATACCACGGGTACGCTGATCGGTAAATCCCCGCCGCAAGCCACAACTACGTCTGACAAGGTTGAATACCAATCAAGCTACACATACACCATGCCGGCTCAGGTCCAGCAGGGAGCGGTCTACCGTGCGTGGGCCAAAATTAATTGTGTGCAAAAAACGGCAATGAGCAACCCGTCTTCGCCTGTCTTGGTAGCCGGGGCTTCGTCTCAGAACCAAGGTTTCTTCCCGATGATTTTCTCGTTCTTTACCTCGCTCTTTGGCGGCAATAACCGGGCGGCGACAAGCCAGTTTGTGCCGCCTACCCCGACGTCTACTCCCGCTGGGCAGAAAAGTCTCCAACTTTATACATTTGAAAAGGCTAGCGTACTTCAGAAAGCCTGCTCGCTTGTCCGCTTCGAATTTCCCTAGCCGGCCTTTCCCTGGACACAGGCCGCCGAAAGTTCTACACTGATTATGGATGGGCCTTATTAAAAACTTTACCCAGCTTGCGAAGACCGAGGAGAGAGGTAAAATTCTTTCCCTTGTCAACGCGGCTCTGGACTCAATTCAGCCGCAAAATGTTATCCCGGGCATCCTAAGACTGGCTGGCGATACGCTTGGTATACAGACGCAGTCATATGAGCTGACTAAGTATAGAAGATTGTTTCTCATCGGTTTTGGCAAAGGATCGGCTGCGTTTGCCAAAGAAATTGAACGTATCATTGGCGGGAAGCTGGCCGAAGGATTTGTCATAGATGTTGAAGGGGAAAAATTGCAAAAGATTTCCTTTACCAAAGGGACACACCCGCTGCCGTCTCAGGAAAATTACGATTTCACTATCAAGCTTTTGCAGCATTTTACTGAGATTAGACTTAGAGAGGATGACCTTGTTCTGGTAGTTGTTTGCGGGGGAGGCTCTGCCATGCTTGTAGCTCCGGACAAGATTGACCTTGAGAAACAAATCGCAGTAAGTAAGGCGCTTCTCGCGTCTGGTGCCAATATATATGATATGAATACGGTCCGCAAACATCTGTCGCGTGTCAAGGGCGGTGGACTTGCCAAGGCACTTTATCCGGCTACTATTGCGACGATGGTCTTCTCGGATGTACCGGGTAATGACTTGTCGTTTATTGCCTCGGGCCCCACGGTCAGAGACGAAACGACGATTGATGATGCCTGGAGTCTCATCGAAAAATTTGGCATCAGGGATACGGTGAAATTGACCAAGAATGATTTGTCAGAAACACCTAAAGAGGAAGAGTACTTTGCCAACGTACACAATCAGGTCGTCATGAGCAACAAGACAGCGCTTCAGGCAATGCAAAAAGAGGCAGCCAAGCAGGGGCTCTCGGCACGTATTTTCTCAGATACATTTCAATCAGATGCCAATGTGGCAGGAAAGACTCTGATTGATGAGGCAAAGAAAGGTGAAGTGCTCCTGGCAGGAGGCGAGACGACGGTGAAGGTAGCAGGAGGCGGGGAAGGCGGGCGGAATCAGGAAGTTGTCTTAGCGGCACTCCCTGCACTTTCCGAAAAGACGATCCTTGTCTCCTTTGATTCTGACGGGTGGGACAACTCCCATCTGGCCGGCGCCGTTGGTGATCACCTGTCTCGCGCGAGTGCTAATTCTTTGGGTTTAGTGGTGGATGAATATTTGGCCCAGAATAACAGTCTTTCTTTCTTTGAACAGGTTGGTGACGGGATAGAAACCGGCCGCCTGCCGGCCAATGTCTCAGACCTTTTTATTGTGTATAAATATGCTTAATATGAAAATGTCATTCTGACCCCGCTTAGCGGGGGAAGAATCTTTTTAACGATAGACCTTCTCCTGCCAGGATTGGGTCAGGATGACGAAGGATGTAAAGAGTATGATTGACGAAATCTACGATGATAAGCTAAAACAGCTTAACGAGAAAGCAGTCGAGATTCGGGAGTGGATTATTAAGATGCTGCTTGAGGCAGGATCAGGACACTCTGCCGGACCGCTTGGTATGGCGGACATATTCGCCGCCATGTATTTTCATGTTTTGCGCCATGATCCCAAAAATCCTGACTGGGAGGACCGTGACCGTCTGATTCTCTCAAATGGTCATATCTGTCCGGTGCGTTATGCTGCGATGGCGCTTGCAGGCTACTTCCCGGTAAGGGAGCTGATGACGCTTCGCAAGATTGACTCGCGTCTGCAAGGTCACCCGCACAGATCTGCTCTTCCCGGCGTTGAGACCACTTCCGGTCCGCTCGGTGAGGGCATATCGCAGGCCATTGGTATGGCGCTTGCCGGAAGACTGGACAAGAAGGACTATCAAGTCTACTGCGTGGCGTCAGACGGTGAACATGAGGAGGGCAACACCTGGGAAGCCGTGATGTACGCCGGCAAAGAAAAGTTACATAACCTGACGGTGATACTGGACCGAAATAACATCCAGATTGACGGTTTTACGGAGGATGTGATGCCACTTGAGCCGGTGAGAGCAAAATATGAGGCATTTAATTGGCATGTGCTTGAAGTGGATGGGCATAATATTCGGGCGTTTGTGGAGGCGGTTCGTGAAGCACGGACGATCTATGAAAAACCGACGCTGATCATTGCTCATACTATTGCGGGAAAGGGAGTAGATTTTATGGAGGGAGATTTTACCTGGCACGGCAAGCCTCCGAACAAGGATGAAGCGAAGAAGGCGCTTTCGGAGCTTAGGACATTACATGGAAAAATCAGATCTGAACATGAGTAAAGTCTCCGATGTCATCCTGAGCCTTGCCTGCCGGCAGGCAGGAAAGTGAAGGATCTCTCTAGATTCTTCCCTCGCTAAGCGGGGTCAGAATGACAATGTGATCTTATGTTAAATCCATATTTATATTTGAATGAACACGTTTTTGACGAGGATGTCCAGCGTAGACCAACGAGGGATGGATTCGGAGAGGCACTTGTCGAACTTGGCGAGACCGATCCGCGCGTCGTCGTCCTGACAGCAGATTTATCGGAATCCACCCGAACGGGCGGGTTTGAAAAAAAATATCCCGAAAGGTTTTTTGAGTGCGGTGTGGCGGAACAAAATATGGCAGCCATTGCGGCAGGGCTGGGTGTGACAGGTAAGGTCGCTTTTATCTCATCCTACGCGACATTCTCTCCCGGCAAAAACTGGGAGACGATTCGAACGACGATCGTCTATAATAGGGCCAATGTCAAGATAGCGGGGCACCACTCGGGTATCATGACAGGACCTGACGGCGCGACGCACCAAGCAACAGAAGATATTGCGATCACGCGTTCTTGGCCCGGTATGCAGATATACGTGCCGTGTGACAGCCTCGAAGCCAAAAAAATGACCATTGCCGCGGCTCAGACAGAGGACCCTGTCTACCTTCGCTTTACGCGTGATAAAACGCCGATTATGACGACAGAAGAGACGCCCTTTGCGCCTGGTAAGATCCAGACATTTTGGACGAGCAAAAAACCCGCCGTTGTGCTTTTGGCTACAGGCCATATGCTCTACCAGGCACTTCTGGCGGCACGGGAGCTCGAGGGAGAAAAGATCGAGACACTTGTCGCCAATGTCGGGGTTATTAAACCGCTTGACGGGAAAACGATTCTGGATCTGGTGGAGAAGGCAGGCGCAGCGGTTACGGTTGAGGACCATCAGGTGATGGGTGGACTCGGTGGGGCTATCTCTGAATTTCTTGCTTTGCACCGGCCTACTCCCATGGAATTTGTGGGGCTTAAGGACACATTTGCGGAGTCCGGGGACCCGGTCGCCTTGATGGCAAAATATCACCTTGATAAGCAGGCCGTCAAAACAGCCGTGAGACGAGTACTGCACAGAAAGAAATAGCATGGATCAAAAACTTCTCGAAGAACTGAAAAAGACGGTGAAGGGCGACGTAGTGACGGATGATGTGACGCTTACATCATTTAGTCATGACGCAAGCTTGTTTGAGGTCAAGCCACAAGTGGTTGTGTATCCTAAAGATGTTGAAGACATAAAGGCTCTTGTGACATTTGTGAATAAGCACAAAAAAGACCATCAGGATCTCTCACTCACCGGACGCGCTGCGGGTACAGACATGGGAGGCGGATCAATTAATGACTCGATCACGGTTGCCTTCCAGAAGTATTTTATGGACAAGCCGGTTGTGCATGGTAGCACGGCGACTGTTGAACCGGGCGTCTTTTATCGTGACTTTGAGAAAGAAACTTTGAAACATGGTCTCATTTTCCCGTCCTATCCGGCCTCACGTGAGCTTTGTGCTATGGGAGGCATAGTTAATAACAATTCGGGTGGCGAAAAGTCTCTTGAGTATGGCAAGACGGAGCGCTACGTTGAGGAGGTGCATATCGTACTCTCGGACGGTAACGAATACGTCTTCGGTAAACTGACAGAACCAGAGCTCAAGCAGAAAATGTCACAAAATAATTTTGAGGGCCGCCTCTACAGAGAGACGTTTCGCTTGGTAGCGGATAACTATGACCTGCTTCAGGATGCCAGGCCCAAGGTTTCCAAAAATTCTGCCGGGTACTATCTCTGGAACGTTTATGACAGAGAAAAGAAGACATTTGATTTTGCAAAGCTGATTGTCGGTGCACAAGGGACACTGGGGCTGGTTACCAAGGCGAAGATCAAGCTTGTGCCGGTTAAAAAATACTCTGAGATGATTGTGATATTTCTCAACAATTTAGATCACCTGGGTGAGATTATCAATGATGTTCTGCCGCTTAAACCCGAGAGTTTTGAGGCATACGATGACCATACGCTTAAACTGGCGATTAAGTACTTTCGGGAATTTGCCAAGCAGCTCGGAGCCAAAAATACGCTTGAGACAGCCTGGCATTTCCTGCCCGAATTTATGATGATTCTGACTGGTGGCATCCCGAAACTTGTCCTACAGGTTGAGTTCACTGGAGACGTCAGACATGAGATTTACGAGAAGATCGAAGGCCTTCGCGCAAAGCTGAAGCCGTTTCAGGTCAAGATGTCTATCGCTCCCACAAAAAAGGCGGCCCAGAAATATTGGCTTATCAGGCGAGAGAGCTTTAATTTGCTTCGGAAGAAAATCAAAGACAAGCATACGGCGCCTTTTATCGATGATTTTGCCGTCCGTCCGGAGTATCTGCCTGAATTTCTTCCCAAACTCAATGCGCTCTTTACCAAGTACCCAAGCCTTATCTATACGGTTGCCGGGCATGTAGGAGACGGAAACTTTCATATCATTCCTCTCATGACGATTGAGGATCCCGATACGAAAAAGATTATCCCTGAGCTTGGTAAAAAGGTGTATGATCTTGTACTTGCATATCATGGCACGATCACTGCCGAGCATAACGATGGGTTAGTCCGTACGCCCTATCTTGAGCAGATGTATGGCAAAAAAGTGTACGATCTATTTCGACAGACGAAGAAGATTTTTGATCCGGAAGGCATCTTCAATCCCCGAAAAAAGATCGGTGGCACCATGGAGTACGCGCTCTCCCATATCCGAGAGCACTGGTAGCTTACAGCAGCTCTTTTTCAAACTTGTTCCAGCGTTTCATAGCCTTACTGAGTGGCAAAATACCGTAGAGATATCTGAGAAACACCAATTGTTGGAGTATCCATCCGGCCAGGCCTGAAAGGTGCAGGTAGGGAAGCTGGGCAACGGCGTAATGTCCCTTGAGGGGCACGATGTACCCAAAATGCCTGTATTCATAGGGGACAAGCTTTTCATTACGGATGGAGTGAAGGATGTTCTCGGCGGCCTGTTTACCCTGATCCTCTGCAACTTGGGCAACCGTTGGAATGGGCGCGTTTGTCTCGGGTTCAATAAACTCCGCGATATCGCCAACTGCGTACACGTGTGTCTCTCCACTTATCTGCAGTAGCTCATTTACAGGTACTTGCCCGCGTTGGTTGGTCAGGAGTCCGCTTTCTTCAGGAAGCCTGCTCGCTCTTACCCCTCCTGTCCAAATCAGTACATCAAATGGGTAAGTATTGCCCCTGTCTGTTTTGATACTGTGTTCTGTAACGCTTGCAATATGTTCCCCAAAGCGAAGCACAACCTGTTCTTTGCGCAGCCGTTTTTCCGCCAGTCTGGATACAGACATATCAAGTTCTTTCAGAAGGCACTCGGAACCCGAAATGACGCTTATTTCGACACAGTCCCTGGGGCGTCTGTGATGCTTGGCCAGGCGACGCCGGTAATTAGTGAGCTCTCCGGCCAGTTCTGTGCCGGAAAATCCTCCTCCACCGATGAGAATACGCATGACGCGTCCTTCCTCCTGCGCCTTGTGGTAGGCGTCCCGGATATTATTTCGGACCGCTATCGCGTCTGCCAGTGTTTTAAGAGGAAGTCCGTGCTCGGTAAGTCCGGGTATGTGAAAGTCGGCTGATTCGCTCCCCAAGGAGATAACAAGGTAGTCATAGGGGTGGGGCGGACCCTTTGTAACAAGCACCTTTTTTTGTTTTGTATCGATACTTTTGATACTATCTTTAAAGATACGGACATGTTTGGGAAAAATCTCCCGAAAGGGAATGGCGACATTTACTTTGGGTTCCTCAGAGCTTGCGACTTCGTAGAGTGACGGGGTGAAAAGGTGAAAAGTGTTTTTGTCAATGAGTGTCAATTCCAGCTCGTCTTCCCTACTATTTTGCGCCAGCGTGTGAAGCGCAGCCACTCCGCCAAATCCTCCTCCCAGTACAACAATTTTTTTCATCTCCTTTTCTATAGTAACGAGTTAACCTGGATGATGCAAATACTGTACGACTTACGCACTTTTTGTCATCCTGATCCCTGCGGCGCAGGGATCAGGATCTACCTGTCTGCCCTGCCTGCCGGCGGATCAGAATGATAGGTTTTGCGTAAGTCGTAACTGTTGGTCGTAACCGTTTATCTTGTCAGTACCTCGGCAATAATATACGATATAGATATGCGCAAGAAACATTCTCAGTACGAACGACTTAAGAAGCGCTGGGTCAAGCGCCACCAGGAGCTGCAAGACAGACTCATTAGTACGCATGGTGAGGCGGCGCATTGGATAGGCAGCAATGCCAAACAGCTTGCCGTGGGCGGGGCGGCTGGGCTCATGCTTCTGCATGCTGCAACTCCCTCGACCACACTTCCACCTCGCTCTGTATCAGCGCAGGAATTGCCGCAGGAGCCGGCTCCTACTCCTGATAAAAGTGCCTTCTTTATGACGGACCTGCATCAGTATGTGCCACATACTGTTGAGCCGCTTTCAAAACAGCAAAAACAAGCGATAGGAGGGGTGCTTTCACAGTATTTTGGTCTTGATGTGCAGCCTTCATTGAATGGTATCGAGCTGAATAGTGCGTATGGGTATATTGGAGAAGAGCAGCATTTGGCACGCTATCCGGGTGACACAATGGGCAGCCATTTTGACAATCAAAACGATGCCCGGTTGTACTGGTCCTCGGGCATGGCACCGGGGCTGGGGGCCTGGGGGTATTTCGCGCCGTCTCAAGCCCAGATGACAGGGGAGGATAAGATGCGGGAAAAGTATTACATTGCCGTTCAGACATTTCTGGCGCCCGGCTACCTTGATCACGTCGGAGAAT
Source organism: bacterium (assembly GCA_021813005.1). Taxonomy (GTDB): domain Bacteria; phylum Patescibacteriota; class Microgenomatia; order Levybacterales; family UBA12049; genus JAKAMH01. The sequence goes on along the minus strand of JAKAMH010000007.1, from coordinate 10,057 downwards.
ATAATGACTTTTTCAGGTATCGCAAGATGCTTGTGGTAAATCCAGACAATGGTAAGGCACTAGTGGCGGTGATCGGGGATGCTGGACCGGCGTCGTGGACAGGCAAACAGCTTGGTGGTTCACCCGAGGTAATGTCTTATCTAGAGCGGGTGGATGGAGCCCAAAAAGGTCCTGTCTTGTACTTTTTTGTCAACGATCCTGAAAATAAAGTGCCGCTCGGGCCAATTAATGTACAATAGGTATATGAAGAAAATTGTTATATATAATTCGGGGTCCTGCCAGGTGTTCTCCCCATCCGACGTCCTCGCTCTTTTTATTCGCTGCGGGCGCTCGATGGGGTGCCCCAACACCTGTCACCCCTTCCTGAAGGTTATTGCAATACCTATATGAAGAAACAGTTCTACAGCCATCTTGTTGAAACAGATTCGCTTGTTGTTGAGCTCAACAGGATGAATATATCAGAGAGTGACAAGGCGCAGCTGATCTCGCTAATTGATTCAAGTATCCACCACGTCATTATGGATGCTATTCTTTCAGAACTCTCACCTGATGATAAGAAGATATTTCTGACGCATGTCCTCTCGCATGAACATGATAAGATTTGGGAGCTTCTTGACAAGAAAGTAGACAAGATAGAAGACAAGATTACACAGGCCGCTGACTCTCTTAAGAAGGAACTCTATAAGGACATCCAGGAAGTAAAGGAAGAAAAGTAAATCGTTGGCGCGCGAAAATTGTCAGGTACCCGTCAAGTTATTTTCACAAGCTGGAGTATAATATAGGCCTATAAGGCGAATATGGTAGCAGAGCTTGCTAGATCACGTGACGTTTCAGCTGAGCTTCGCCCACAACAGAGGATTTTGTCCCCTGAGCGTCGTGAGAGCGAGTTGTATCCCAGGCGCTTATTAGTTGTAGGACATACATATCAGCCTCCAAGAGAATTTGTTCGAGTTGCAGACCCGCTAGACAGTAATAGGGTTAATATCGTTGCAGGTATAAATGAACGTATTAGGCTTGAGTGCTATCGCCAAATTTTTGAGCAGGACTTCATTCCGGATCATAGTATGCACTCGTTATATGGGACGCTTCGGGAATGGTATAAAGCGCATCACTCTCAAGAATTTGAGCAAATAATTGCAAATTTACAAAGTATTCCCGACAAAGAATACAGAGTTTTAGGGGATCCGTATCTACATCCAATCCTGCCCCTCCTCTCTGAGCAAAACCAGGAAATGCTCATTAAGATTGGAAAAGAAGCGTTTGAAGAAGATTTCGGTTTCTCTCCTAAGGGTTTTTGGCCTCCGGAAACAGCAATTTCAATGCCTACGCTCCGGGCTCTCGTGAAGAATGGCTATGAATTTGTAGTGTTACGCAGTGATCAGCTTACTAATGCTGGAGAAAATCCTGTAAGCGTTGCAGTAAAAGATAAGAATGGTGAGAGAATGGGGAACATTGCTGTTGTTCACTTTGATCCTGAGATTAGCGGGCCTGTTTCCTACCCAGCAGACGGGGAAGATTTAACGGCAGATGTTGATCGATTTCTTGAACATCCAAGGTTTAGGGGCAAGAAAGATTATGCAATTGCTACTGATACCGAATTTTATGGTCATCACCAACCCTTTAAAGACGGCACGCTCAAACGAATGTCAGAGACAGATGTCCTACATAGTAAAGGTTTTCGAACATTCGACGCTAAGGAAGAATTAGCAGCTGGGGTTGAGGCTGACACTGACATCTATGATGATTCAAGTTGGAGTTGTCCACACCGGTTGGGAAGATGGACCGGGGAGTGTAACTGTGATATTGATACAAGGAATCAGCCATATCAACAAATTAACGCAATAAAGCGTGGAATTCAGGATTTGTATGGGAGAATGCACCGGTATGGAGACTTTCTAGACCAGGAGCTTGACAGGCTTAAGCCAGAGTGGCGTGATGAGTTTGTTGGGTATTTTCTCGGCACAAGACGTGCCATGTATGCTTCGGGAGATTTAGGAGAGGCGATAGAAAGACTCGGTTTGTCGACGCTACAAAATAGTGAAGTTGAAAAGCTATTTCGTGCGCAACTCGCTCGATTTACAGCAACAACAAGTTGTTTCGGGTTTTTTCGCGATTCAGATGACAGACCTGAACGTGCTATAGCAAGTGAAAACCTAAATGAGATTGAGAAAATAGTCCCTGAAGTTTTAAATATAACTCCTCAGGAAACTACATTGTATGAATTAGCTGCCGCAGGCTAGTTTATTGTGTATTGATCTTGTGATTTAGACTAAAAGGACGAAACTATGCTTGCGAGTAGTATTTTCTCTACGAATTTTTGCCTGGCTGACTGATATGGCGCGCTATCCGTAGGAATGAAATAAAAACTTATGCTAAACACAAGAGAGCTTCGATGTTTCTCAGATCAGGGCCTTGGTGGTCAAATCCCGGTGTCTCCAGGATGAAAGGTTTTGATTTTGTTCTCTCGTCTGTCAGCAGGAGGTGGAACGTTTCAGGCGGAATTGTCCCCGCCCCGATATTTTCGTGTCTGTCGCGAAATTCTCCAAAACCAAATTTGCTGTCATTGACTTGCAATAGCTCAAGCCTGCCAAGTCCTATCTTTTTATCAAACTCTTTGAAAAATACATCAAACTTTCTCTCGGTTGCCAAGTCAAATCCTGCCGCGTGCAGATGACACGTATCGAGGCAGATGCGGACACGAGAACTTTGGAGATCACGAACAATCCGGCCAATCTCCTCAATCGTCATGCCTATCTTGCGGCTGCCGGCATTCTCGATAATAAAAAGCGTCTCAGCCGGCGTTTTTGCCAAGACTGTTTTACAGTTTTTGATTAGGGTCTCGTAGTCTGCATGACCGTTACTATAAGAGCCAAGGTGGACAATGCTTCCTCTCACTTCAATTTTTGCGGCAAGGTTGAGTTCGAAAATAAGCGAGTTAACTGATCTTTGTCCGATCTCTTCTTTGTCAGCCAGGTTAATGAGGTATGAGGCGTGAAAGTAGACAGGGTCAATGCCAAGTTCTTTTTTGCTTCGTACAAATTCGGTAATCTCTGCGTTGTCGACATTTCGCGGCGCCCAGCTTCGAGGACTGCTTGAGAAGATTTGGAGGCAATTTCCCCCGATCTCCACTGTCTTGCGGATTGACGTTGTCAATCCTCCGGTGATTGAAAGATGTCCGCCGATAAGACGCGGGCTGTCAGTGGTCTTTGTGGTAGCGTTTTTCAATTTTTGTGAGTTTGTCGCCGATCGCCCGATCTGTGTCGACACCTGCCGAGTTGGCAAGCTGCATTGTCGTGATGATAACATCCGCGAATTCTTCATAGAAGTTGCGTTTGTCAAACTTCTCAAGCTTTGATTTGCGCTGCAGCTTGAGGACGGAGAGGATATCATTGCATAGTTCGCCCACTTCCTCATTGAGTTTTATAGTTTTAGTAAGAATTTCTTTTTCACGCTGACTATAGAGCTTGTAGCGCGGCTTTCTTACCTCGTCCATCTCCTTGATTTTAGATTGTAGAGACTTGATATTCATTCGTCTATTATACAGTGTTTGGCAATGATTGTATAAGTGTACGCGCTACTGCTATCATGAAGGTGTGAAGACTGTCTTTTTTGAGTGTGAGGAATGGGAAAAAAAATACCTCGTGCAGCACTTGGCAGGACAAAATGTACAATTTTTGCCCAAGCCTCTGAGTGGCGAAACGGTAGCATATGCCACGGACGCGGAGGCGATCTCTGTCTTTATTTACTCGACACTGACACGAGAAGTTCTTGAAAAGTTGCCACAGCTCAAGTCTATTAGTACACGCTCGACGGGATATGATCACATAGATCTCGCGTATTGCAAGGAACGCGGTATTCTCGTCTGTAACGTCCCTGAGTACGGGACCCATTCGGTAGCGGAGCATACGTTTGCCCTTATTCTGGCGCTTAGCCGGCATATCGTGGAGTCTGTAGACAAAACACGGCGGGGTAACTTTGACCTGCGGGGGCTTATGGGATTTGATCTCTATGGCAAGACAATCGGCGTGGTAGGTGTTGGCAGCATTGGGAGATCAGTCATCCAAATTGCCAAAGGATTTGGTATGCGTGTCGTTGCCACGACTGAGAATCCATCAGAAATAGAGGCAAAGGCGCATGGTATTACACTACTCGATCTGAAAGAGCTGCTTTCGGTTTCGGATATCATTACACTCCATGTCCCGCTGACCAAAAAAACGCGCCACATGATAAACAGCAAAAACATTCGCAGATGCAAGAAAGGAAGCCTTCTTATCAATACGGCCCGCGGCGGGGTGGTCGAGACAGAAGCGATTGTGAAAGGACTTGAGGAGAAGATTCTCGCCGGTGTAGGGCTTGATGTGCTAGAGGAAGAATGTTTTGTCAAAGAGGAGAGACAACTCCTATCGGGACGATTTCTGGCGGAATGTGATCTCAAAACACAGCTTCTTAACCATGTTCTCTTGACTCAGGAGAATGTCATCGTGACGCCGCATAACGCTTTTCATAGCCGGGAAGCGCTGACCAAAATCCTTGACGTTACTGTAGGCAATATCCTAGGAGTTGCCAGCGGTAACCGGCAGAATATTGTGGAGGCCTGAATAGGACGAAGGCAAGCACGCTATGCATGTAAGTAAAAAAGGATTTGCCAAAGACATTATTATAGTCGGATTGCTTTTGATAGGCGTCTTTTTTGTCGTCCGTTATTCAGACCCTATCAGAAATTCAATAACTGGTGTACTAGGGTCATCGTTTGGCAGTGTGAAGGGAACGAGTACGGCGCGCGGACAGGAAGTAACGGCGTCTCTCAAAAAAGACCTCAGTACTCAGATTGAGAATGCCAAGAAAGCCGGCATGCATGTAAGTGTAGGGGATGTGGTAAACGGTGTTTCGCGGACGGAAAAGATCATGCGTGACCTGGGGAAACTTAAGATGTATATCAGTGATCAAATCCACAGGATACTTTCACAAAAATAGTCTTTGGGTGCTCCGTGGTACAATATCCCTATGGAGGGTATTAAGTCACGGGCCGAAAAGGTAATTGAAAAGGCAGATATCGAAGGGAAAAGGAAGCGCATACGTGAGCTGGAGGCGGAAAGCAGCAAGACCGATTTCTGGCAGGATCACCAGACGGCAGCCGAGAAGATGAAGGAGCTCTCAAATCTTCAAAAGGAGATTGAGGAACTTGAGCTTTTACAGCTCTGGATCTCCGAGGGAGAGGAAAAAGAGGCGGCAAAATTGCTTGAAAAGCTGGAGATCCTCCTCTATTTCTCCTCTCCTTATGATAAATCCTCTGCTATTCTTGCGATCCACTCAGGGCAGGGGGGGACAGAGGCCATGGACTGGGCAGAGATGCTCTACAGAATGTATACGAGATACTTTGATAGAAAGGGATGGAGATATGAAACGCTTGACACGACGCCGGGGGATGAGGCTGGACTGAAAAGTATCACAGTGGCGGTTGAGGGAGCGTATGCATATGGTTTCTTGAAGCACGAGGCAGGAACGCATCGGCTTGTCCGCCAGTCGCCCTTCAATGCCGATAATTTGAGGCAGACATCATTCGCGCTGGTAGAAGTCCTTCCCCAGGTTGAGCAGGAGGCAGGACCGCTGGTTAAAGAAGACGATATCGAATTTGAAGCTTTCCGTTCGGGTGGGCATGGAGGGCAGAACGTTAATAAAGTTTCGACTGCTGTCCGTCTTAAGCACAAGCCCACAGGTATTGTCGTCACAGCACAGACCGAGCGTTATCAGATACAAAACAGGGAAAATGCGATGAAGCTACTTCGAGCCAAGCTCTGGGCGCTGCAGGAGGAGGAGCGTCGAAAAGAGGAAGCCAAGATGAAAGGCGGCTATAAGACTCCGGGGTGGGGCAACCAGATACGTTCCTATGTATTGCATCCATACAAAATGGTAAAAGACCTTCGGACGGACGTTGAGAGTGGTAACACCGACGCTGTGTTGGACGGAGATCTGGATATGTTCATTGACGCCGAACTTCGCCAACTCTCTTAGGCTAGTAGTATGTGTTCACAGTCCTAACATAAAACTGTCATTCTGATCCTGAGCTTGTCGAAGGGGAAGAATCTCTTTCAACAAGATCCTTGCGCCCCCGCTAAAGCTTTAGCGACACGCGGTCGGCTTTCAGCCTCAGGATGACAAGATCGCGTCAGAAGAGTGAACTCATACGAGTAGTATTAGGATGTTGTCAAAAGGTGTTAAATATGCTTTACTAGATGAGGCCGCTCAGGGGTGATTTGTGCATATGGAGGAAAAAGAAGACCAAAAAGAAATCATGCACGACTTTTCCGGATCGAATAGGCCGTCATTTCTGTCTATGAAAACGATTGGAATCCTCATTGTGGTTGCGCTTCTCGGCATTGGAACCGGGTATTTTTTCTCAGTAGGGCCTGTGGCATCTCATCTCCCCGGCTCAGGCGGCTTGACATCCTCTTCAGGTGATTCTTCAGTGCAGAAAGGACAAACATATGGCAATGGTGATACCAGTGTCTTTAAGGATACAGCCACGGGTGTGATGAAAAGCGGGGGTATAGACGGGGAAGGCGCTTTTCACTTGGTGCGACCGGGTGGTGACAGCCAAAATGTCTACCTTGTCTCATCAATTGTGGACCTTTCGAGGTTTATCGGTCATAAAGTCAAAGTCTGGGGAGAAACTCAAAAAGCCCAAAAAGCCGGATGGCTCATGGATGTTGGCCGTGTGGAGGTTCTTGAATGATCCGTCTTGACTCTGTCACCAAAACATTTGGCACCGGCCCGTCGGCTCTGGAGGACCTGACACTCTTCATTGACAAGGGAGAGTTTGTTTTTTTGGTAGGTCCTTCAGGGTCCGGCAAGACAACCTTTCTCAGGTTGCTTATCCGGGAGATGCTCCCAACCTCAGGCTCAATTTATGTCAGCGATCTTGATATCGTTAAGCTTCCCACAAGTAAGGTCCCGCATCTGCGTAAAAAAATCGGTGTCGTATTTCAGGATCTGAAATTGCTTGCAGACCGGACGATTCTGGAAAATGTACTGCTGCCGCTTGAGATGGTCAATATGGGTCACAAAGAGGCAGTTGGTAGAGTAGAGAATATTTTGGAGCAAGTGGGAATTTATGACCACAAAGATAAATTTCCGATTCAGCTCTCAGGCGGTGAGCTTCAGCGGGCGGCGATAGCCCGGGCGCTTGTCTTCTCACCTGACATTATTTTGGCCGATGAGCCGACTGGCAACCTCGACATGACTACCTCCTGGGAAATCGTCAAGCTCCTACAGGAGATTAACAAGGACGGGACCACGGTGATTATGGCGACGCATAACAATGATATTGTCTCAAGTCTTCTCAAACGGGTTATCACGCTTGAGAAAGGCAAACTGGTAGGAGATAATAAGAAGATTACCAAGAAGGCGGAAGAAAAATCTGAAAAGTCTGAAGACAAAAAAGAGACAGAGGAAGAAAAAGAAAAGCCATCTGAGGAGGAAAATAAAAAATGAGATCTCATAAAACTGCCTGGAAACACATTCGCCGCTCTCCCTATCAGGCGATGGCGGCAGTGCTGCTCATGACACTGACGTTTCTGACTTTGTCTGTCTTTGCCTTCATCATTTTCCAGTCGTCAACGGTGATCCGGTACTTTGAGTCCAAACCGCAGATTTCTGCATTTTTCAAAGACGATGCCAAGCAACAGGATATCGATGCGCTTGAATCAAGGCTTAAGTCAACAGGCAAAA
>JAKAMH010000007.1:0-2319 GCA_021813005.1 bacterium | reverse complement strand
TCAATCAAGTATGTGTCCAAGCAAGACGCGCTTAAGCTCTATCAGGAACAGAACAAAAGCGATCCTCTGCTGCTTGACCTCGTGACAGCGGATATCTTGCCTTCATCATTTGAAATCTCAACAACTCAGCTTGAAGATCTGACATCCATCTCAGGCATTTTGAAGCAGTCGCCGATTGTTTCCGAAGTGGTTTATCAGAAAGATGTTGTCTCAGCCTTGACGATGTGGACAAATGCCATACGGGAGATAGGCATCGCGGTAATCATCATTCTTGCCGGCGTTTCGATCATTATTATGATGACGATCATCGGTTTTAAAATATCGCAGAAGCGCGAAGAGATTGAGATTATGAAACTCCTGAGTGCCACCAATTGGTATATACGCTGGCCATTTGTTCTGGAAGGGATGTTTTATGGACTTATCGGTGCGGTAATTGGTTGGACGGTTTCTGCCGGCGTGCTGATCTATGCCACACCGTTCCTTGAGTCATTCCTCAGGGGGATTCCGCTTCTGACTCTCTCTCCTGTTTTTTTGATGTCACTTCTTGGCGGTGAACTGTTTGTGGCTGCATTCCTAGGTGCATTTGCCAGTTCTCTTGCTGTGCTTCGCTATCTCAAATAAAGGGCTACCACGTATGATAAGGCAGAAAATAACATCTAGCGTGCTTGTTTTACTTCTTCTGTGCGGACTCGTTGTTGCAGTTCCTCAAGCAGTTCTTGCGACAGATGCCAGCTCATCAGCAACCCCGACGCCGACATCCGTACCGTCTCAAACACAGGTAAATGAACTGAATAAGAAAATATCAGACCTTGAAAGCACGATCTCCAACCTTAAGTCACAGGAGAACACTCTCTCGTCGCAAATCGACGTAATGGATAATCAGATAAAGCTTACAGAACTGCGCATTAATTCGACGCAGGACCAAATTGCCGGGCTGACGGATGACATCGGAAAGGCGTCAACCAAGATTAGTACGCTCGAGGAGACAATCACCAGTATTACGAAGCTGCTCATTGGTAGAATTGTGGCTACATATCAAATCGGCAGTATTCAGCCTGTACAAATCCTTTTCTCATCAGATAATGTTTCTGACTTCCTCTCCAGACTTAATTACCTCCGTATTGTCCAGGCGCATGACAAGCAGGTGATCTATGATAGCGAGCAGGCACGGAATGACTATCAGAACCAGAAAGCAATTTATGAAGGCGAAAAGAGGAAAGTTGAAGCTCTCAAGGCACAGCTTGAGACATACACAACACAGCTTGACGATCAGAAAAAGCAGAAACAGGATTTGCTTGACGAAACGAAAGGTTCCGAGTCTAACTACCAGCGCATTCTTGCCGAAACAAAGGCACAACTGGCAGGTTTCCAAAGCTTTGTAACCAGCCAGGGAGGAGCATCCCTGCTCAGTGGGCAGACGGCGTGCGATTCGTGGGGGTGCTACTATAATCAACGCGACAGTCAGTGGGGGGGCAATTCACTCAACGGTACAAACTACACGCTAGCCGATTCAGGATGTCTTGTGACCTCTATGGCTATGGTCTATACACACTATGGGCACAAAGACGTAACACCGCAGTCAATTAACTCTGTCTCAAGTAACTTCGCGGGAATCCCGGCTGCTCTTTTAAAGCGGAGTGTTGTAGCAAATGGCGTCTCGTCAAGTCGTATCAGTGCCAGTATCGACTCCACTCTTTCGGGAGGAGATCCTGTTATCGTAGGAATATCCTATGATGGAGGGCCATATCCGGATCATTTTGTGGTACTCCTGTCGGGCTCAGGAGGCAATTATATGATGAATGATCCATTCACGCCGAATGGACATGATATCGCCTTTACAAGCCATTACTCCTTATCAAGTATTGTTGAGATAGACCGCGTATCTATGTAAGATAAAAGGGAAATGATCTTTTCCCCAAGCCGATTGGACATAGCTCTTATTACATTAATCCTCCTGTTTGGTCTGTTCCTTTTCCCCCTTTCCACCCACGCCGCCACGCCTCCTCTCATTAACGAATATCTTCCCCACCCATCAAGCGGGAACAAGGAATGGATAGAGATTTACAACCCGGATCATATAGATCTCACGGGGTATTTCATTGATGATGACACGTCATTTACAGATGACGCAGGATCAAGCCCCATTAAGCATCTATCAGCTATTGTGCAGGGGCAAACTGACATCTTGTACGTCTTTGAGACGACGTCTTTTCTGAATAACGATGGCGATATAGTTGCACTCTTTGACCCAAGTGGTACTATCGTTGATAGTACAAGTTTTTCTGATGATCCCGGACCGGAGGTATCAGTAGGCAAGTA
>JAKAMH010000095.1 GCA_021813005.1 bacterium | reverse complement strand
TCCGATCTGTACCTTATATCCAATACCCGAAACAGGCAGGATCTTCAGGCTGTCCCCGACAGTTATCGAGTCACCTGTCATATCATTGGCCCAGCGCACCGTATCCGGTGAGATGCCAAACTTCTCGGCAATTGTTGAAAGCGTATCCCCCTTCTGGACGGTATAGTCAATCACCTTATCTCTCGGTTTCTGTGATACATCCGTCCTAAAGACGTTTTGACCGACAATAATCGACTGTGTTTGGTTTTCTGACTGAGTAAGGTCGAGTGCCGAAGCCTGCGAGGCGAAGATGGGATAGGTATCGGCAAGATACGGCGTCACGAGCACGCCCAGAGCCAGCACTCCCATGGTCGCAACATGTAAAAAGGGCCGGTTATAGCGGCCCCGTTTCATGATAAATACCTTGACAAGCTTATTCTTATTTTTCTCAAAAGTGATAGAAAAGACGACAACCTTCTGTCTGAGGTACAAAAAGAAGAACTTGCAAAAGGCTGCAAATTCCAGAGCCAAAACGCGAAGTTTGCGCCTGCTTGCCGGTCCGCTTCGCCGTAGCTTCAGCAAGGCGAGCAGGCAGGCTTTCAAGGAATGTAGGATATGCCTATTCATGCCTGGACTGAGCAATCACAAGCCGCGTTTGCCGGACAGGGATCTGCCCACCGCGCCCTCGCTCCTGCGAGGCAGTGGGACACACGACTTGGATACCAAGCAGAGTAACAAATTTTGGCAGTTTTGTCAATTGACTAGCCTGAATGCTAGAGCTAATGTCATAGATCAAAATGCAAAAATCAAAAATCAAGCACTTTCTCAAAGATTAAAGATTTTTACGCTTTTCGCTAGGATTTGCTATTTGAGATTTGAGATTTGATTTATCCGGGTTTAGGATTTGCCGAGGCTTTCGAGGAATTCATCATTTGACTCTGTCTTGCCGAGCCGCTCTACAAAGATACTCGTCCGTTCATCCGGCCCCAGCATATCCATCATGCGACGCATCGTCACAATCTTTTTGAGCTTGTCCTCCGGAATGAGAAGCTCTTCTTGCCTGGTACCTGAACGCTCAATGTTGATAGCCGGGTAAATCCGCTTTTCTGCCAGACGACGGTCAAGATGCAGCTCCATGTTGCCTGTACCTTTGAATTCTTCATAGATCAGGTCGTCCATACGGGACCCTGTCTCGACCAGCGCGGTGCCGATAATTGTCAGAGACCCGCCCTCCTTGCAGTTGCGGGCAGCCCCAAAGAAACGCTTGGCAGGCCAAAGTGCCGCCGGATCAAATCCGCCGGAAAGCGTTCGACCACTTGGATCAACAGACAGATTGTACGCCCTGGCAAGCCGGGTAATCGAATCGAGGAGGACGATAACATCCTTCCCCATCTCCACCATGCGCTTGGCACGCTCAAGGGTAATCTCAGCCACTTTCGTCTGCTTCTCAGGCGGCTCGTCAAAGTTTGATGCCACTACCTCACCGTTCACCGACTGGCTGATGTCAGTCACTTCCTCCGGCCGCTCACCGATGAGTGCTGCCATGAGATGTACCTTTGGGAAATTCTGCGAAATACCGGCGGCAATCTCCTTGAGGATCGTCGTTTTGCCGGCCTTGGGTGGCGAAACGATCATGCCGCGTTGACCAAATCCAATCGGAGCCACCAGGTCAATGATGCGAGTCGAAATTGGTGTTTTGCCTGTCGCCAGCACGACCTGCTTATCAGGATAAATAGCGGTCAGTTCATCAAAAAACGGGCGGCGGATTGACTCCTCAGCCGGCATTTCATTGACTTTTTCCACTTTTAAGAGCCCAAAGTAGCGCTCCGTATCTTTGGGCGGCCGGGCAACACCTTCCACTTTATCTCCGCCCCGCAGCATGAAACGGCGGATCTGAGACTGTGAAATATAGATGTCACGCGGCGACTGGATGAACTTGGGACGAAGGAACCCGTGTCCCTCAGGCTGGATATCCAAAAATCCGACGACATTCTCCGTCGGCAGCTCATGTGGTTGCGGTGAGAAGTGTTCACGATACGGTGTACGCCTCTCCCCCGTTGCAATCTGGGATACTTCCGGGGCTTTCGTTTCCTCCAACGGCGGCACTTCTGTCTGTTTGGGAGCATGGACACGGCGAGGGGCCCGCTCTTCTTTCTCCACCACTTCTTTATCTTTCGTGGTCTGCTTTGCAGATCCGATAAGATCGGAAATTGCCTGGTTGGTTGTTGTTTTATCGGCCATAGGTTTATATACGTGTCACGTCTTCCGTGAAATCAAATAACAAAAAACACTTTAACTATTATTTGGTGAACTGGAAAAATTGTAGTTTTTGCGATCTGATACTTAGGATGTGCGCGTATGCTTACATTGCTTCTGTCTTTAAGGAAACGTGAAGATCTATCGTGTGTAAGTTGCCACTATTACACCACACCGCCCCCACTCTTGTCAATAGGCAACCTCAACAACAAAGTATCTTGTATCTTGTATCTTGTATCTTGTATCTTGTATGAATAAGTTTATCTCCCCATTTGTCTCAATACTAAAAACCATATACGAAATACTGCATACTGTTCTAGTCCTAGAGTGAAGTAGTATAAACATATATATTATATTCACTACGTGTTGTGAGATGTTAGACATCTTATTCTATTACCCCTTTCTTGCATAATCCCTCTTGTATTTTTCTGTCGTATTTCCTATAATCCACTTGCATCTGCCTGTTGACAAATCCTATAATATTTGCTAATATTGCTCAACTATATATTGTAGGCAACAACTTATGAAACAATTTCTGACAGTTACAGCACTTTTTGCGAGCACGATGCTTATGACAGGCACTGTGTTTGCTGCCGGTGGCGCGTACCAGTATCAAGGACAGAGCCAATGCCAACCTATTTACGGCGGTGGTCAAGTCTGTGTTCAGTCAGGCAATATTGTCGTCAATAAGACCGTCCAGAACCCCAAGACACTCACGTATGTCGACAATCTCGGCATGAACGACATCAAGTACAGCCCTGACCAGACGATCAACTTCCAGATCACCGTCTCAAACGTCTCAGACAACGAGGTACAAAATATCAAGGTAGTTGATACCCTCCCCCAGTATGTGCTGTTTACGTCCGGCCCCGGCACCTATGATCCCAAGGCCAACACGCTGACATTTACTCTTTCATCCCTTGCCGGCAAAAAATCACAGACATTCACCGTCACCGGACGCATTGCCTCATATGACACTATCACCCAGACCGGCATCACCTGTGTCGTCAATCAGGCTATGGAGACGTCAAACAATCAGACAAGTACAGACAATGCCCAGTTTTGTATTGAGAAACCAAGTGTCACACCAACACCCGGCGTGCCGATGACAACCAAAGGTGGCCTTCCAATCTATCCGCCCAAGGCGACCACCACACCGCCGACCGGTCCTGAAACACTGGCACTCTTTGCCCTGCTCCCAAGCGCGGCAGCCGGCTTCTTCCTCCGAAAAAAGAGTAAATAAGAAGTATTTACTCTTTTTTATATCAAAGATCAAATCGCAAAGATCAAATCCTAAGTCAAAATTCAAAGATTCTTCTTTCCTTTCGTGGTAAATATCTTTGGTCAGAAATAGCTCTTGGCGCTTGGTTTCTAAATAGGGAAACAAAGAATCTAACGACTGCGATAGATAAATAGAATGCACGATATTTTAGTCCTGGTTTTTGGGCTTTTATCTAGTTTTTGATATTTGGTATTTGAATTTTGATCTTCCGTTACAACATAATACGCTCTTCTCTGAATCAGCGCACCATAAACGCTGACCTCTAATTACTAACTACTACTCTTCACTTTCTTCATATACCGCTCCCGGGAGGTGCGGATGACTTTCTCGCGGTTCTCGGTCCTGCTCTCAGGCAGCGGCAGCGTGTAGCAATGAAACGGCGACTGGGTGACGTTATCTATCGCCA
>JAKAMH010000094.1 GCA_021813005.1 bacterium | reverse complement strand
GAAAATCTAGAAAATATTGTCAAGAAAGAGGAGAGATCTCACGAAAAAGAGATACCACCTGATACAGAGATCACTCTATAAGACAATAATTTATATAAGGTGTTTCTGCTGTTGAATATGGATAAAAGATATAGTATAATCTTCTGACGCAATAGATCTTTAACAGTCTGTTGGATGCTTGAAACGCTATGGCAAAAGGAAGAATAAGAGTTCGTTTAAAAAGCTATGACGCACGGGTCCTTGACTCCTGCTGTCAGCAAATTTTGGATACGGCAATCAGGACAGGCGCCAAGATCGTGGGGCCGGTCCCGCTTCCGACAAAGCGCAGTGTGTATGCCGTCAACAAGTCACCTTTTGTTGACAAGAATGCCCGCGACCACTTTGAAATTGCCGTCCACAAGCGGCTGGTAGATATCGTCTCACCAACAGACAAGACAATTGACTCACTCACCCATCTCGAACTCCCTGCCGGAGTGGATGTTGAGATTAAGATGTAAAGAAGGGACAGAGGATTTTACAGACCGCTCAGAGGAGCGGTTTTTTGATGGAAGAAGTTGTTATCTACCTTTTAACTGTACCTTGCTTTAACAGGGTAAGCTCTGGTAATAATTTGCCTAACATAATGTCTTACCCGTCTCTTGCAATTTTGCCTCGTACATACTATAATTGTGTTCACGACATGATAAGAGTTCGAAAGGTGGTATCGACGACCTAATCAGGAGCCTTAGTCCAATTGTTACGTGTGAGCGACTGGAGGCAGTCGCTTTTTATTTTGTCTCTAAATTATGCAAGCTATACTTGGCCAAAAGAAAAGTCAGACACAAAAGTTTCTTGAGAATGGTACCCGAATTCCGGTGACCATTCTTTCTGTGGGTGGCAACGTAGTAACGCAGGTCAAGCAGGTAGATAAAGAAGGATATGTCGGTGTGCAGATAGGATTTGGCCAGAAAAAACATGCAGGCAGGGCTCTTCTCGGGCATGCCAAAAAAGCAGGCATGGGCACAGCGCCTCGTTTCATCCGCGAAGTCCGTCTGCCTAGTGACACGGCCGGAGATACGTTGCCCACGGCCGGAGACGTGCTTAAGATAGAGGAAGTCTTCAAACCGGGTGATATCGTCAAGGTCACAGGAAAGAGCAAGGGAAAAGGATTTGCAGGTGTCGTCAAGCGACACCATTTTCGTGGTGGGCCGAGGACACACGGACAGTCAGATCGCGAGCGCGCTCCCGGATCCATCGGTCAGACGACAACGCCGGGACGAGTCTACCGCGGCAAGCGGATGGCAGGCCACATGGGTACGGGCAATGCCACGGTTACCAATCTTGAGGTAGTGGACATTGATCCGAAAAAAAGTGAGATTCTGGTCAAGGGACTTCTGCCGGGCAGCCTTAATACGATACTCTTTATTGAGCGGACAGGCGAAGCCAAAAACTTTGTCCCGCTGATTGGTGCGGTTAAAGCAGATGAGGAAGTTGTATCCGACACCGCCGAGGCTGTCTCCTCCGCCGAAGAGGCCATGAAGGCTGAGCCGATGGAAAAGGAAGAAGCATCCGCTGAGATAACCGAAGCGAAAGCTGAGGAAGCAGTTGATGAGGCACCCGTTGAGGAACAGGGGAAAGACGCCGAAGAGGTACAGGTTGAGACATCCACCTCCGCTGAGGCTAAGGCGGACAAGCCTGTTGAGACAAAAGCCGGGGAGGCAGTTGAAGAACCAAAAGAAGAAGCAAAGGAGGATAAATAGTTTACGGTTTACAGTGAAAACTTAAAAATTACACAAGGAAAATCATTTTAGAACTTTTCACTTATAACTTTGAACTTTTAACTAAATCATGGCAGATACCAAAAAAACAGCAACTAAAAGAACGGTAACTAAGAAGACAGTTGCCAAGACAGTGAAAGCACCGGCGAAAAAGACAGCCTCCAAAGCCGCGTCAAACGCGGCCAAAGGGCCTGTTGCAAAAGCAGCGCCGAAAAAGATTGTGACTAAATCCACGTCAAACGTGGCTAAAGCAAGTAGCGTTGCTGTTGATCTCTTTGATACGGCCGGCAAAAAGTCCAGTACACTCTCGCTTCCCGCGGCATTGTTTGAAGCCAAGATTAACAAGCAGCTCATGGCACAGGCTGTCAGAGTCTATCTGGCCAACCAGCGCTCAGGGACTGCCTCAACCAAGTCACGGGGCGAGGTACAGGGTTCAACGCGCAAGATTTACCGGCAAAAAGGGACGGGCCGGGCCCGTCATGGCGGTATACGGGCGCCGATATTTGTAGGTGGGGGTGTGGCACTCGGTCCAAAACCGCATGATTTTACCCTTTCCCTGACGAAGAAAATGAAAAAAGCAGCCCTCTTTTCAGCTCTTTCAGCCCGGCAAAAAGAGGGGCAGATTAAAGCAGTTACGGGACTTGAGACACTTGCCGGTAAAACCAAAGATTTTGCCAATTTACTCTTGAAGCTTGAACTAGGTGAGACAAAGATACTTCTGGTCATGCCTGAGAAAATTGAAAGTGTTGTCCGGGGAGCGCGAAACATCAAAGGAATCAGGCTGACGCCGGTTCAGGGACTGAATACATACGACGTTTTGAATGCCAAGACAGTTGTACTCATGAAAGACGCTGTGGCGGCGATGGAGAAACACTTTACAGAGGCTAAATAATATGGACACAGGAGCAATAATCATCCGGCCAGTTATTACAGAAAAATCGATGGCCTACGCAGGGAAAGGCAAGTATATGTTTGTCGTCAACCGGGATACCAACAAAACGGCAATCAAGATCGCAATCGAAGAGCAGTTTGGCGTCCATGTCACACATGTCTCGACCAATATCGTCAAAGGCAAGACGCAGCGGTTTGGGGCAAAGCGACAGGAGCGGAAAATGCCGGTGTGGAAAAAAGCCCTGGTAACGCTTGAGAAAGGACAGAAGATCGGGCTGTTTGAAATCGGAGAATAATCGACAGCTGAGGTAATTTGTGGTAATATGAAGAACTTACAGGTCATTAAAAAGAAACATTCAGGCAGAGACGCCAGCGGACATGTGGCTGTGCGCCATCAGGGCGGAGAGCACAAGCGATATCTCCGCCGGGTAACATTTAAGCGCGGGAAAACAGGCCTTACAGGTAAGGTGGTAGCAATTGAGTATGATCCGAATAGAACGAGCGATCTTGCACTTATCCAATACGGAGACGGTGAAAGGCAATATATCCTCGCTCCTCAGGGACTAAAGGTTGGAGCAGTTGTCGAGTCCGGTCCGAAAGTCCGTATCCGCGTCGGTAATGCACTGCCTTTGTCTGAGATCCCGGTTGGCACAATTGTCCATAACGTCGAGCTCACGCCCGGCAAGGGTGGTCAGCTCGCGAGGGGTGCCGGTTCAGGTGCTACTGTCAGTGCACACGAGGGAGGCTACACGCATCTGAAATTGCCATCAGGCGAGATCAGGCGTATTCTTGGCAAGGGAACGGCAACTATTGGCCAGGTAGGAAACATTGACTGGAAGAATGAGATAATCGGGACAGCCGGCCGGGCACGCCGTATGGGGCGGCGCCCGACAGTCCGGGGAGTAGCGCAGAATCCGCGCTCCCACCCGCACGGCGGCGGAGAGGGCAGATCCGGTATCGGTATGACGACTCCCAAGACGTTTGCCGGGCGTAAAGCAGTCGGCAAGACAAGGCGAGCCAAGAAGTATTCTGATAAGTATATTGTCTCGAGACGGAAGAAATAGTTTACAGTTGACCTGCCTGCCGGCAGGCAGGAAGTGAAAAATTAAAAATTACATAAGGAAAAATCTTTTATAAATCTTTTCCTTAACTTTTCACTTTCAAATTTGAATTTTTAACTAGACTTATGAGTAGAAGCAGTAAAAAAGGACCTTATATTGATGAAAAGCTGATGCAGAAGGTGCAGAAGCAGAAATCCTCCGGAGAGCGCGGGGCAATCAAAACCTGG
>JAKAMH010000093.1 GCA_021813005.1 bacterium | reverse complement strand
GACAGGCAGGACATTGCCACAGGCCAAGATGGGAAAACGATACACCGGCGTAGGACAGTTTATGACCACATCTGGGGCAGTAAATTGAATCAGCAGCATGCTGGAGTGGGGTATTTGTCTTTTTGGTCGAAACTCCAAAGTAGCTGACTCCAGCCTGTAGCCCATTCCCTAAATGTGCTACCAGTGGGTCGTCCGCGTTGAGGATTATCTGTGTAGTCTTGGGAAGTTTCTTGAATGCCTCTTGCCACTCTCTGGCTACCGAGTCGACTTCTCCATATCTATCCAACTGGTCTCGGAAGATGTTGAGTACCAAAATGATGGATGGTGTTATCTCTCGAAGCAGCCTGGGAAGGGCATTTTCGTCAACTTCAAAAAGAGCATAATCCGCCTGGAGATTTCCTGACTTTGTCATTTTGAGAATGACAGATGAGACAATGCCGCTTAGCAGGTTTGCACCTGACTCGTTGTGAATGACTTTTTTGCCGGAAGTTACGAGAATGTGCTTTAGCATACGGGCTGTCGTCGTCTTACCATTGGTACCGGCTATGACGATGACAGGGATGGTGTTCTCCCGGAATACCTTTTTGAGGAAATGCGGCTCTCGTTTTAATAGAAGGTGGCCTGGCCAGGTTGAGCCATTTCCCAGATTGAACTTTTTGGTGAAGGCAGAGAGAAGTTTGGCGCCGTTGACTGCAAATATATCCATACGGCTATTGTAACATTAATGCGGAGCGGTTCGGAGTGGCCAGTTACATAGACCTGAGGATTTTAATGCGCTCTTCGATTGGGGGGTGTGTATTAAAAAGTGAGGCAAGCCAAGAGCCAGCCTTTTTCCCCTTAAACGGGTTGGCGATAAAAAGATGTGCCGTAGCATTTGTGGCCGTACGGAGGGGACGCGGGTCCTGTGATATTTTTTCAAGCGCGTTGGCAAGGCCATCCGGATAGCGCGTAAGTAGTGCCCCTGAAGCATCTGCCAGAAACTCACGTTTTCGAGATATGGCAAGCTGAATGAGACTAGCGGTAAGTGGTGCAAGAATGGCAAGGACTAGGCCGACAACTACAAGTATTGCCTGCAGCTGTCCTCCCTCATTGTCGCGGCGGCGCACGCCACCTCCCCACCAAAGATTACGCATGAAAAGATCTGCAAGAATAGCCACAAACCCCACGAGAATGGCCGTGATTGCCATAAGCCGGGTGTCATAATTTTTGACATGCGACAACTCATGGGCCAGTACGCCTTCAAGCTCTGATTTGTTGAGTGTCTGGAGGAGGCCCTGTGTCACAGCAACAGACGCGTGTCCCGGATCACGCCCCGTTGCAAAGGCATTAGGAGAAAGGTCATTTATCAAATATAGCTTCGGCTTGGGGAGGCCGTCACCAATCGCCAGGTTTTCGAGTATATGGTATAACTCAGGGTTTTCTTTCTCCGAGACGTATTTGGCACCGGATGTAGCGAGTACGAGCTTGTCTGAATAAAAATAACTTCCGATACTCATGAATATGGCCAGTAGGAGCGCGATTACACCGAATGACGGTCCGTATCCGGTAGCGCGGCTTATGACATATGCTACCGTAGCAACAAAAACCACAAACAGAATCATGATAATCCATGTCTTCCATCTATTGGCTGAGATACTGGAGTAGATATTCATAAGCTAACAGAGAAGATTTAGAAAGAAACTTTGACCGGTTTCTTGTCTTCCTCATCTGCCTCAAAGAAATCAGCAGGTGTAAAGTGGAACATGTCGGCAAAGACCGAGCTTGGGAATACCTTTAGTCTCGTATTATAATCCAGGACGTTACTGTTGTAAAACTGACGTGAATAAGCAATCTTGTTTTCTGTATCTGAAAGTTCTTCCTGAAGGGCCAGGAAGTTTTGGCTAGCCTTAAGGTCAGGATAACTTTCTGCCACGGCAAAGAGAGATTTTAGTGTCTGGGAAAGCTGATTATTTGCCTGTGCCTTTTCCTGGGTAGATGAGGCCGACATAAGATTTGCTCTTGCCTTTGTGACGTTCTCCAATACCTCTTTTTCATGTTTAGCATACCCCTTCACTGTTTCTACAAGATTTGGAATAAGATCTGACCGACGTTTCAGCTGGACATCAATCTGCGAGAGCGCTTCACTGATGCGCATCTTGCTAGTTACGAGGCCGTTGTAGACAAGCCAGATATAAAGAAGCAGGCCGCCAATGACAAGAAGTGGAATAATATAGCTTAACATAATCAAGTGTCTGGTTATTTCTCAAACCATGACCTGATAGTATTATACCCCAAAGTATTTAGAATGTCACTCTTTTTTGCCCAACCGCGCCGGGCTACGGAGACGCCGTATTCCATCAGATCCATTTGTGATACTTCGTGACTGTCTGTATTTATGACACAATAAATACCCTGTGCTATAGCATCTCGAACAAGCGCCTCAGGCAGATCAAGCCTTTCGGGCCAGGCATTTATCTCGAGTGCCTTGTATTCTTTTTGGCAAAAGTTAAATAGTTTTTGCCAGTCTACTTCGTACCCGGTACGTTGATTAATGAGTCTTCCGGTTGGGTGGGCGAGAATCTTTGCCTTTGGATGCGACAGTCCTTTGAGGATACGCTCGGTCATTCTCTGCTTATCCATAGAAAACACCGAGTGTATAGAGACAATTGCGCCGTCGAGAAGCGCTAGTGAGTCGTTATCCAAGGCTAGCTTTCCGTCCGGCAGAATGTCAACTTCGAGCAAAGAAAATAGACGAATAATATTTTTGTACTTATTAGCAAGTCGTTCAATTTCTTTACTCCTTTTTTTGAGGAGCGAAAAGGTTTCTGATTGCGAATGTTTTGAGACGCTGGGGTTATGTTCGGAAAATCCGAGATATTCATAACCTAGTGAAATGGCTTTTTTGATCATGTCTTCCATAGTGCTTTGTCCTACGTCATGGCTTGGTTCAACAGGAAAGCTCGAGTGGAGATGAAAATCTCCCTTGATATCCGATAGCTGCACCAATTTTGGTAGTTTATGTTGAGATGCAAGTTCAATCTCTCCCGAATCTTCTCTCATTTCTGGCGGGATCCAATCAAGGCCAATAGCCTGGTAGAAATCCTCTTCTGTTTTGTAATGTTTCAATATTTTATCCCGGGTAGTTCTGATTCCATATTCCGAGAGTGAGAGCCCCTTCTGAAGGGCAAACTCGCGAAGATGGATATTGTGGCTTTTACTGCCGGTAAAATGCTGAAGTAGCGATCCAAATCCTTCCGGCTCCTGCGTCATGAGGTCAATTTGCTTTCCCGATGTTACGGCAATCGAACTTGTCCTCTCGCCCCTTTCGATTACACGTTCGCAGTAAGGGTATGAAACAAAGTGATTGATAACGTCCTCGGCATTATTAGTAGAGACGGCGATATCGATGTCGCCGATGGTTGATCGTCTTCGGCGCAAGCTGCCAAGCGGATAGGCTTCAATGACTGATTTTGATTTCCTGAGGTACGCCAAGACTTGCTCTGCCAGTTCATTCGCAAACGGAAGCGCCATGCGGGTAGTTTTGAGCCTGCCCAGGTTATACTCTTCAATTGCCTTCCTTATATCCGACTGTGACTTTTCTCCAAAACCCTCCAGAGCGGCAATTTTACCTTCTTCTGCCAGCGCCTTAACCTCAGATATTACTGAGCCACGATTTTTGAGGTGGAATGCGGAGACGAGCTTGTAGGCCTTTTTAGGACCGAATGTCGGTACCTGGAGTAGTGGAAATACTGCCTCAGGGACGTTTTTTAATACTTCATCGAAATGCCTAACGTGACCCGACTTGACTAGTTCTTCCAAATGACTCTTTAAGGATGGGCCAACGCCGGTAAGATCGGACAGCTTATTTTCTTTGACCAGATCTTCTACTTCTTGGGTCGAATTTTCGATTGCGTCGGCTGCCCGTTCGTAAGCAATTATTTGGAAGCGGAATTTCTTTTCATTCTTAATCGTAAAGGCGGCAGCTACTTCCCGAAGCAGCCTGGCG
>JAKAMH010000006.1 GCA_021813005.1 bacterium | reverse complement strand
TTGATGGAGACCCCAAGGCGTTATCAGATGAAGTTGTTTGACACTCAGGTGGAAGGGAGGGGGAGCCGGTGGGGTTGCCAACTTGTGTTTGCACACAGTTACTTTTGACCGTCTGTGAGAAAGCAGTACCCGTATATGTAGCGGTGAGAAGGAATAATGTCAGTACTAAGATTATTTTTTTCATAAGTCAGCACCCGTTAGGGAGCGGGTTGAACACAGTATTGGTTTGACGAAAATGCTGCATGACAGAAGGTGCAAGATAGAACATGAGCGGCAGCTTGCAGATTCCCGCCAAACTCATTCCCTGCGCTGTAAACCAGGAAACCGTGTCTTGTTTGGCACTCTCCACGTTGGTTGTTAGAATCTCTACCTGGAAAATGTCGGGCGCTTTCACGTACGATATTTCAAATGCGCTTGTTGCGTAGAGGATACCCGAGTTGTTACCAAGTGAGGCAACGAGTTTCTCCCGGATTGACGTGTCGGAGGTGGGAAGTGTGGGGCGGGTACTTGCTATCTGAATAAGTTTTTTCTGTGCCGTCGTGTTGTATTGAACTGTACTGTTTTTGGTGGGTATGGAGCCCGTCGGTACAGTTGTAGGAAGAGACGACGGTTGTGATACGCCTGGCGGGCTTTTAGGGTGAAAAAAGACTGCGAAGGCAACAATAGTAATTAGTATAAGGAGGACACCTCCCATGAGGGCGAAAAATAAATATTGCTTTATTGCTTTGTCTCTCATGACGCGTTACTTGTCCAAAGATATTTGGCGCACTCCCAATACCTGAAACTTTGGTTTATCTTTTTATTATACGAGATAGCATTTGAGATTTGCTCGGACCAGTTCACGTCTCCGTGGTCAAGTGGCCCGTTGAGACCGCGACCCATCTGGAAAAGTCCCCAGGCTCCGGCGGTGTCAGGTGAGCCATTGAAAAAACTATTAGGATCATACCCGCTCTCGCAAGGGACAATATTTAAGAACCAATCATAAGCATGTGCAGGGTCTTGTAGTTTCAGCGCAGTGAATAATTGATCTTTGGTGAATGTGCAAGACGGATCACCGAAGTTTTTGTTGAGCGGATTAAGGTTGATTTTGTATGTCCCCCCGCAGGTGTCTGTATTAGGAGGAATTGACGTGGTAGTCTGTGTGTTGACATTTGACTGCGAAGTGGTTGTTCCATTGCCTGGTGATTCTTGAGCCCCGACGATCTCGGCAGTTGCCTGGTTGACGATAGTTGTGTCCACGGTGCCGGGGAGCGGGTGAAGCGTGATGGTAAGCGTTGCATTGAAATTTTGCCCACCAGTTGCGCTTGTTGAAACACCCGCATCATAAATGGCTTTAATATAATTTATTACTTTTTGTTTATCGTAATACCCGTGGCTATCCCATCCCTCCATGGTGGATGCGAGATTTGGTCCAAGAGATCCTTGGAAAGACCTTCCCAGTATATACGTTCCGATCCCGCGGTCCATCATGAGCGTGCCAAGACGCGCCCGCATCGGTCCGTTTCCATTTTGGGCGCCAGTAATAATGTCACCTATTGAGACGTCGGGAAATGTGCCGTTGTCGGGATAGGTAAGTGGAGCACCGGCTGCTTTAGCTTGATCAAGCACAGCTTGTCCTATTTGTTGCACCGTTTCGCCCGGATGCATGTTGGTTATCGCGTCTTGCAGAAGTGAGATCTGTTCCATCGGTCGAACGCCGTAACCCACCTGCCAGTTATCAAAGAGACAGGGAGTGTTTGGATTGTAGTCCTCACCGTTTTTTCCGTCATTGCAGTTGTCGTAGAATTGGTCGTAGTGTGTTCCCTCAATAAACGGCCACATGCCGAGAATGCCGATATCTACTCCTGTCAGACTGGCAACTTTTGAAGCCTCCGGCAGCATCTCTTGTTTCCATTTTGTCAGGTCATTTCCTGAAAGTGTAATTGGATTGGGGCTTGACGGGGGAGGGAAGCCGTAGCTTGTGAATTTTTGTAAATCAAATGACGCTTGTGCGGCTTCTGTTATGGATGGCGATGGGTTATTTATATTTGCAAGGGACCACTGGACGGCCGTGATGGCGCCATTGGTATCTTTTTGGAGTGTGAAGGGCTCTGTCGCCGAGACAAATGTTGTGCCTTGGGGGAGGGGATCCGTGACTATGACATCTTGGGCGGCGCCGGGGTATGTGACATTTATGGTATATGCGAGGTCTGGTTGTGACGCATCTGTCGGATTCTCAACGTTTTTCGGGCCCGTCATGGTTATTTTAAGAAGCGCTGAATCGGCCGTATTGCTTTGTCCGGTAACGGCCATGATGACAACGACAATGATAATGATGAGAAGCGCAATTCCCGCCGCTATAGCAACAATTATCCAGACAGGAGTACCCGCTGCCGCGACCGCTGCTCCGCCTGCGGCTGCTTCAGGTGCAAGAGCCGCTGCCGCCCCGGCACCTGCTGCCAGACCGGCTCCTCCTGCTCCGGCGACTGCTGTTCCACCTGCAGCTGTAGAAGCGGCAGCACCCGTTGTAGCTGCCCCCATTGCCGCTCCTGTTTCAGCCCCCAGTGCTGCAGTACCTGCCTCAGCGCTAAGCGTGGCACCTGCCTCAAGCGCGGCCCCTCCAACAGCTTCAGTCACGCCTGTCGCGCCGGCCTCTGCCCCCATCGCAGTGCCTGTTTCCGCCGCCACTTCCGTCCCTGCCTCCGCTGCAGCTTCGGCTCCTGCTTCGGCACCCATCTCTGCTCCTGTCTCTTCCGTCCCAAACCTATCTGTGATCTTGTTTATCGTATCCAGATCAAGGTTGGATTGTTGATTTTCCGACTCGTCTGGGGCTTCAGGCATGCTATCTGCCTGTGTGTCCTGGAAATCATCGGAGTAAAACTCCTCCGGAAACGGTTGTACATATTCTTCCTCAGCATCTTCTTGAGGGGGCGGAACAAGGAACGGGAAGAGGGCGCTTAAGATATTTATACGGTCTGACTTGTCTTTCTCACGGCTTTGGATCTCGTCTTCCTCCCTAGCGACAAGAAGTGCCGACTTCCAGTAGGAAGTCAGGTTTTGGGGGAGTAGATTTTGCTCAGGTTCTGCAAGAGAGCCGACCCAGGCAGAAAGCGCTTTGTCTGCCGTGGCGGGGTTTTGCTGCTTGACGATCTCTGAGAGTCTGGGGTTTTTCTTGACAAGCTGTTTCCAGTAGGTTGCCTCATAGTATTTTTTATCTGACCAGCAGTCGTCGGGGATTGCCTGTCTTTCCTTGGGAGAGAGCTGATTCTTCCATCGATCAAATTCATCCTGCGTGGCAAACGAAGCAATTTCAGGGTATTTGTTTAGAAGTCCCTGCCACTGTTGGCCTTTCTCTTTGGGTGGATTAAGGGGGGGATGCGCAGCCTGGGAATGGTCTTGACGCTCTTTGTCATCGCGTCTTTCTTCCTCCTCGTTTTTTTTAGGGAGCTCAGCGGCAGGTTCGTTTCTAAACTCCCAGAGATTGGGCGGAAACTCAGGATGATTTCTCTGCCACTCTGTCCAATCACCAAAATAGGTAAATCGTCCAACCTCAGGGTGCTGTAGGACAAGCCGATTCCAGAGGTCATGGAAGGCAGTATGTGTCTCTTGGTCAGGAGAGAGCGTCTTGGTGCTTGCCATACTAGTTCAGTTTATTCAGGCCGACACACCGGGGACACTAGTTGGAAGTTACTGTTCCGGGTGGGGTTTGGCCGACTTGCTGCGGTGGGGGAAAGGAGGTGATTCCCGGTTGCTCGGGTGGTTGAGGAGGGGTCGGGGGGACGGGTGGCAGGGGTGACTGCTGCTGGACTGGTGCTGTCGCGGGTATGGGCGCGGGTTGGGCAGTTACGGGCACCTGGGGCGATGCCGCCTGTTGCGGCGCAACTGGTGCCGTAGCAGGGGGTAGTGGCGACGCGGGTGGTATCGGTTCCGGGAGGTTTGGCATTGCCGGAGACGGCGCGGGTGACGCGGCGGGCGGAGGTAGGTTGTTCTCTTGCTGTCTGAGGATATCTGCCGGGTTGGAGGTGATAAGCTCATGCTCAAATGGCGCAGCCACTACCTTAACCGCCACATGGTTTTGTCCGGCAAAAAACAACCCCTCACCGATGTCAGCTGAGAGGAGGAGAGCTTTTTCGCCCTCAGACAAGTAGAAGGTGCTGGCGATGAGATCTACCTCGGAAGTGCCCTGTTTAAGAAGCATCTGGAGAGACGAGTTGGTAAGCACGGCTTTGCCGTAATCTGTCTTGAGAAAATCCTCGACATCCTGCGTTGCCGTAGTGAGCCCCAGGTAGTATTTACGGGCCCGTTTGGCAATGGAGTAGACAAAAGAGGCAGAGTCCTCATACTTCATCATGTACCACGCCTCGTCCAGTACAAGAATTCGCCGCTTCAGTGTCTTTTTGACTTTTGTCCAGACAAAGTCGAGGATGACATGCATGGCAATCGGCCTGAGCTCCTCCTCAAGGTTTCGGATAGAGAAGACAGTCAAGGGATTGGTGATATCAAAGTTGGACTGCTGGTTGAAGATGCCGGAGGCTGATCCTTTGATAAACTTTTCAAGCCGGAAAGACATATCCTTGGCAACGGCATCTTCCATGCCGAGCAGCGTTTTATAGAGGTCTTCCATGAGCGGCGGCTGTTTCTTCTGGGTTGACGGATCGGGAGTGATACCTTTCTGCCTGTAGGTTTCGATAAGCGCCTTATCAAGAATGGCATCGTGTTCGGCATCCATCTCGCCCATGATAATTTTCAGCAGGCCGTGGAGTGACATGATCTTCAGACCCAGTTCGTTTTCCCCTTCCTCATAGAGCTGGGAGAGGTCAAAGGGGTTGATCTTTACGGGAGCTGACGAGGAGAAATCTACCACCTCGCCTCCCAGCATCCTGGCAAGTGTCCCATACTCGCCTTCCGGGTCAACGACGATCACCTCGGCCCCCAGCATGAACTGGCGCATGATCTCAAGCTTGATGAGGTATGATTTTCCGGCACCTGACTTACCGAGGACCACCTCATTGGCATTTTCCAGTGTGAAGCGATCAAAGACGATAAGCGAGCCGTTTTGCTGGTTAATGCCGTACATAATACCTTTGTTTTGTGTCAGTACTGCCGAGGTGAAGGGAAAAGTTGAAGCAAGGGAAGTCGTGTCCATATTGCGGGTGATAAAAAGCCTGTCCTGCCCGAGCGGCAGGGTGGATTTGAATCCCTCCTCCATTTGCAGTGTAGCCGGTTTGGCGGTCAGGAGGAGCGAGGCAAGAGTTGACTGCAGCTGCTTGGAGGTCTGCTGAAGCGCCGGGAGCGAGTCCGCAGACAGCGTGATGTAAAAACTGAACTGGAAAAAGCGCTCAACACCCTTGGCCAGTTCTTCCTGGAGTCCCAATGCATCCTCGAGTGCCGCCTCGACCGAAGGGTCGGTACTCTTGCCGTTTTCAGCGTCTGAGGCAATTGTCGCCTCCATCTCGGCAATTTTTCGCTTCAGGTCAGACAGGACGTCAGACGAGGAGGTGGGGTAGCAAAACATAGAGATATCCATGGTATAGTTAAAGTCAATGACAGGTGCCAGCCAGCTCGGAGAGACGTAGCGCGGGTAACCCACCATAAAGTAGGTGCTGTAGTATTTTTCTCCAATCCGGACAAAGCGGAAATCAACCTCGACAGACGAGGGGGCAATGATATCAATGAGAGAGACGGTCCCCTTCTCCATGGCGGCAATAGCCTTAGGGTGCGGTTGCGCTTTTGGCGGCGCGGTCTGCGCCACTGTGTCTTTTGTTTGTTTTTTGGCAAAAGGCAGTTTCATACTTTATTGGTGGTTACCATCGCTGCCCCGGCGCTCTCTTCTGCCTGGTCCGCAGCCAGCACGTCATCGTTGTAGATGTCATAAAACAACTTAATCAAATCTTCTTTCTCCAGAATCTTAGCCGAGATGGTGAATTTCTGCAGCTCTGATAGGAGGGACACGGCCTTGTTCTGGAGTGCCCTCTTGGCTGCCTCTCCAAACGCCTCAACCTGCGCCTGCCCTTTCTTGCCGGCTTTTGTCAGGCCTCCGACGCCCGCCTCAAGGGAAGAATAGGAGATGGCGACGTAGAACGACTTACTGAGGACGACATTGACCTTGACCATTTCCTTGATGAAAGCCCGATACAGCTGAATATGGGAAACAAGCAGGTCGTTCTTAGTGTTTTTTTCCGCCTCGTCAAGCTCTTTGATGTAGGTGGAGATGTCAATTCGTTTATTCCTGATCAGTATCTGGATCGGGAAGGTGATGGAGTTGAGAAGCGCGGCATATGAGTATATACGTGATTCCTGCTCCTGCTGTGAGAGGAGGGAGAAGTTGTTGGCGGTTACCTCAATCACCATGCAAGCATTGCCGCTTGCCAGGACAACAACGTTGTCAATGATATCGACAATTTCGGTAAACTTTTGGGTGGTCGCGTGTGATTTTCGGGCAGCCATGGTCTAGTTAAAAAGCGCCTTTCTCAGCTCTTCCCGGGCATCATGCGAGATAACTTCGATCGGCAAAAGGATGGATCCGTTAACGACGAGCTCTACCTCGTCAAATGACTGATTTTTCTTGGGATCCTCAAACGCTATAGTATAGATGCCGTTGTTCATTGCCGTCGCAGCACTGAATTGGCCGAGCGGGTTTGTCTTAAAGGCCCGCACCGGATTGCCCTCCCTGTCTTTAACCTCAACAAGTATATTGGGGAGGACGTTTCCCCGCGGGTCTTTGACAATGCCCATGAGTACATTCGGCACATCCGGTATATTGGGGAGGCCAACGCTTTTTGCCATAGTGGCAGGTACCCGTCTGACATGCGGCTCATCATTTTGCTGCATGGTTTGGGGTTGGTAGGCGGGCTTGGCATCCCGGCTGTCGAGTTGCCGCTTGAGTCTGAGGAGCTCCTGCTCCAATTGCTCTTTCTGCGCCATGATCTGGGTGAGCTCCTGCTCAAGCGTCGTGGATTTCGCGTGTGCTTCAGTTGTGTCCTGGTGCGCCTGGGCCTGCATTTGTTCTCTTATCTTTGCCTGTTCCAGCTCCTGCTTGAGAAGTGATTCTTCCTTCTCCAGCTCCTCTGCCTGCTTGGTGTCTATCTGCGGAGCCTCCTCGGGTTCGTCCTCCGGGGGAGTGGCCAGCTTCTCTTCTTTCTCTGCTACCTCGCTTTGCATGGAGACGATGACCGGCGACTGTCCGGCAGCAATCCTTGAGAGCGAGGTGAGATATTCGTTCTCTTTCACGTCGAGTTTGTTTTTTGCTTTTACGTGAGTGGACGTCAGGAGCAGATGCAGGCTCTCAGCTTTTTGTTCGGCTTCCTCCTCAGACACATGCTGCTGCATCTGCGTGACAGGTATTCCTTGCGGCGAGATGGTAAATATGGCGTATTGCCGGCCCATTTTGCGGTAGAGATACTGGTTGGGAGCAAAGATGGCGGTGAAGAAATGGCTGATTATGACATCAATTGGCCGGCCCTCCACCGGTATAAACGCCACCAGGAGGCCTCCGCCGGCGAAGAGAGGCACGAGAAGAAGCTTGAAGATGATAAAGACAGGGGCGTACCAGGTGAGAGCCGCGGCGACACCGCCGGCCGCCACATAGGCAAACTGCTTGATGGTCATGTTGCCGATCAGTTTAAATTGAAATCCGGTAACGTCTTGCGGGATAGGATGATTTTCCATAGAGAAAATTGGCGTATCGTCGCCACTACTATAAAAAGTGTATTACGTGAAAAATTGCAATGCAAGGCAATCAAAATATGTCAAACCCCCTACAGTTTGGCCAGACTTTTCACAGAAACGAGGGGGATTTTGGGAAGAATAGTTGATTTGGGAATCTCAGGAGCAGCTGGTAAAACCAAATGTATTGATACATGTTGCTCCTGTAAGTTTGGCTATAAGCATAATGATACCAAATGAAACGAGGACGATGAGAAGGCCGATGATTGCCCATGTCATGACTTGCCGCGCTCCCTGCACCGCCTTAGGATCGCCGCGCGAGGTGATGAAGCGGATGCCGGCATAGATGATCATGATGACGGCGACGGCACCCACAAACTCAAGCGCCGCCGTGACCAAAGTTTGAAAGAGTGCCGGGATGCACTTGAGCGTTGCGACCTCAACGCCGGGGGTATTTGTATCTGTACATCCTGTCCAGTCCATATGACCAGTATAGCAGAAAAAGAAGGGATGGCGGTACTATATGGAGGAATAGGTTCAGGAGGTTGGCTACTGACCTATGTTTATGGTTGGGATTGTCAGACTACTAATATTTGTCCCAAAGAAGACTTGGGTGATGAGATTCATAATGAACCAGGCAAGGAAGACAATAATCAAACCAACAACAGCTGCGACAATCGTCTGTCGTGCCGCGTCAACTTTGGCTTTGTCACCACCGGAGATGACCCACTTGATGCCTCCCCAGATAAGAAAGAAGAGTGCAACAAGTATGGCGACGACGATGATAGCAGTGAAGATAAATCCGAGCGATTTTTCAGGAGTAAGGTTACAAAGAACGGCAAATTTATCTGTAGGACATGTGTTGACAGTAGTTTCTCCATAAGCAAATTGTGCCACAGAGAGGAAGAGAAATGAAAGAGAGGTCAACGAGAAAAGTTTTTTCATACCTGTCATCATCTTAGAATACTTTTTTTCCGTTTGTCAATAGACGAAAGCGGATTTGCCGGATCACTGTCTCTGCGGCCCGCCAGGAGATCCTATTTGCTGGCACTGCGTTGTGACGCAAGAACCGTTACGGCAGGCGAGGACGCCAGTATATCCGGCAGGGCAGCTCGTCGGTCTACCTGTGCAGTCACTGTCATTTTTACATCCACCTCCATTTGAGCAGCTGGCAATAGAGTAGACGTTGGCAACACATGATTTGTCTGAACTACAGAGTGGACACTGGGTATCCTGGGTTTCGCCACAGTAGTATGTGTTGCTGCCATCCGGGCATTTAGCAGGCTCCTTGGGAAACGGGTGGCCTGTCAGGTCAACGCCAAAGACTCCACCGATGAGGTTAATGATGAAAATGGCCAGGAAGGCCACCAGAAGACCAATAATGGCATATGTTATCCCCTGCCTGGCACTTTGCACCTTGGCTTTGTCTCCCTCGGACGTGACCCACCTGAGCCCGTTCCAGAGGAGGAATGCTAAGGCGAGGATGACTGCGACTGCAATAAGGGCTGTGATGCCCCACTGTATAAGTGCCTGAGCGCCGTTGGTGCCTGGATCGGGAATACCATGTGGGGCTGTTATCGCCTGACCCCCAATACTGAATGCGAGGTACTGCATACACCAAGCGTACGATATTGGTGAAAGGAAATCAAGCAAATGCCGGGGGTTTTCAGATATCGATCCGGAAAACGGATATTTAGCTAAACCCCGGAAGGTGGAGGATGTTGACGCCAATTGCCTGCAGGATGACGAGTGAAAAGATGATAAAGAGAAGCCCGACAATGGCGGATGTCAGTCTGTCCCGTGCCGCCTGGATAGTCTCCGGTTTGCCGTGGGACATCATCATCTGATAGCCGGAGTAAATAATGAGAAGCAGGGCGACGCCGCCTGAGATACTCAGAAGAAGCCCAAAGACTGACTGCACAAACCCGGCTGGATCGGTTTTGATGGTAAGCCCCGGGATGCCGGTGTTGACAAAGTCGCATTGTCCAGTAACTGAGTTATATGCCTCGCTCGGACAGGGTGGCGGTAGTGGAGTAGGAGTATCTGCGGCAACTTGGGATCCTGTATCAGTAGGGATTCCGGGATCGTTACTTGTAGTTACTGGTGTATTTAACTCCTGTTCATTCGGTTGAAGTGCGGTTATGTTGATAGTCGACCATACACGACATGTGAGTTTAGCAGCACCCGTGTTAATGGGTCCTACCCCCTTTGGAGTTGTTTGATCCATGCAGAGTTTTTTTATTCCGGTACTGGAGGGAGCAGTGGGGTGAAGTTTCACGGTAGGAAATCCATCAACTTGAAAAAGGTCACCTTGAGAAAAAGAACCATTATAGACAGTTTCTACTTTACTTCCATCCCACCAGACAACATAATTTTTACCAGTCTCGATATTAATTAAATCAATCCACATTTTGCTTCCTGCCTGGTAAGCGTTTTGTTCAAACTTAAGTTGAGGTTCTCCATTTTGGCCTCCAAGTGGGTTTACCGTGAATTGTCCAGTAAAAAGGAGGTTTGCATCATTGATGCTGTTATAGTAAAAATTGTATGTCGTTGTTGTCCCTGTCTTATAGCTTGCCTTGTCCAAGTTTATATCTATCTCGGCAGTGCTACTGTCTAAAATTGTAACCTTAACTGGTATATTATTGATCTGATCCTGTGTGTATACTTTAGTTGGGTCAAGAGTTTCTCCGTATACTGGACTTCCGTCGCTGTTTCTGCCTGCAAATATATACTTATTATTTGGGTTGAGATCCCCTTTTGGATCGTTGAGTGTTAATTTTAATGTTCCACTGTTGGCGTATACAGGATTAGGGTCCTGTGTAACAGTAAAGTTGACTCGGTTGTCTGCAAAAGTTTTGGGCAACAAAAGGAAGAGTGAGAGGATGGGCAGGAAAAATAGAAGCTTCTTCATAGCTATTATATGTATCGTACATGAGTTTTTATATTGAATGCAACTGGGCTTGCTTGTTGTCAGGTCTGAGATAAATTACAATACATATTATGGAACCGAAGGTGTTTGAGTCATTATACCCGGGAGACGTCAGGTTTAACGAGATTGAACAGGTAAAGGCATATATTTCAAGCGGGAATTCATGTCAGATAATTGGAGTGCCTGGGTCCGGCAAGTCAAATTTCCTTAAATTCCTGGCGTACAACCATGCGGTGCGGGAGAAGCATCTGGGAGAAAACCAGAAGTATGTACACTTTGTCATGGTGAATTTTGCCGAGGTACGAAACAGGGAGCCGTATGACGCGGTGAAGCTGCTGCTCATTTCGCTTGTTGAGTCGCTTCGGGAGAGACAGATGCAGGCAGAGTACAGGGAAGTAGATAAAATCCTCAAAGACGTTCTCACCTACAAAGACGAGATGGTGATGTTTCAGGGACTCAAACGGGCGGTTGACTTTCTGGCTCTTGAAAAGAAGCTGACGATCGTCTTTCTCTTCGACCGGTTTGATGCGTATATTCCGCGCCTGACGCCGCAGTTTTTTACCAATCTCCGTACACTCCGCGACAGGGTTAAGTATCGTTTTTCAGTTCTATTTTCGCTCAATAGGCCGCTTGAGGATCTCATCGACAGCGTCGTTTTACAGGATTTTTATGAGTTTGTCTCAGAACATACAGTCTACATCCCCATTGCCGATCCGTCCGGGACAGTGTTTCGCCTGCAGTATCTTGAGAAAGTGACAGACAAAAAGATCGGAGACAACATGCATAAGTGTATTCTTGCAGAGACTGGGGGGCATGTGCGTCTTGTCCGTCTGGCGGCCGAGGCGGTGCTGGCAAATAAACCCCTGACGCTGACGGTAGA
This sequence comes from bacterium, assembly GCA_021813005.1. Taxonomy (GTDB): domain Bacteria; phylum Patescibacteriota; class Microgenomatia; order Levybacterales; family UBA12049; genus JAKAMH01. The sequence goes on along the minus strand of JAKAMH010000006.1, from coordinate 6,776 downwards.
TTTTCTCCTCAAGCAGAAAAATGTCTTTAGTGCGCTTCTTGATATCTGGCGGGGTCTCACTCCGGCCGAGCAGGAATTACTTGAAGGCGTTGTCTCAGGGGAGGATGTGAAGTTCACGGATACTGACTACCTGGTGCGGGCTGGGATCATCAGTCAGGACGCAGTATCAATGCCGCTTTTTGCCGAGTTTATCAAGCAGGAGATGACAGGAGAGAAAGAAAAAGATGCGCATATTGTGATCCGGGAGGACAAGGAGATTTTTAAAGGCGAGAGCAACCTGTCTGATAATCTGACGGCATCTGAGAACAGACTCCTCTTTTTTCTCTTGGCACATCCTGATCGTGTCGTTGAGCGTGATGATATCGTAAATGCCGTGTGGAGAGACAATGCCTCGACGGCCGGAGTCACCGAGCAGGCGATAGACCAGCTCATCTTCAGGCTGCGCAAAAAAATCGAAGACGAACCGACAAGCCCCACACATCTGCTGACCGTCAAGGGCCGGGGAGTGCGGTTTTTGCCGTAATTCTGTAACCTTTCTGTAATCTTCATATAACGTTCTTATCAAGTGGATCTGTGTCTTCTGCAGTATGCTAGCGGCATGAAAGAACAGTACATCGAGCAAAGGCAGATAATTCGGAAACAGGCTTATGACGTCCATCATCTCGGCGGGCACGAATTGACAAGACAAGCTCCAGATAGCTATGCTAATCAGAGAGAAGGAGTATTGTTTATGGGAGAACCAGGTGGAGGAGAAATAGATAAAGGGCAGGCTGCTACGACAGGGAAATCGCCAGAACTTAAGTATGTGACTGTCATCGATCGTAAAGATGCATCCGCACGGGAAGGTATAGCGGGATATCAGAAGCCTGCTTCTGGAGATAGTGTCAATGGTAGGGATGAAGCAAGGCTTCGCGAAACACTTCAGGCAAAGGTAGAGACATTTACCAATCCTGAAGACAAACGCCAATATCTTGAAACCCTAGAATCTGTCGCGAGCCTCAGGGATCCAGATAAACGTCAAGAAGCATACGAGTCTCTTGGTAAGATTACAAATTCAACTCAGACTTGGGCACAGAATGAGATAAAGGAAGAATATCTTAGGTGGATGATTCAACCGCATTTGCTTTCTCGGACACCAGACGACGCAAGAATGTCGAACATTTCTTGGTACATGCTGGACGAGATGAAGAAAATAGCTGGCGAGAAATTTAACGGAGGAGCAGAAAAGCTTACTCAAGACATTTCGCCTCTGGCTAAGGAGATTGGCGGCGTAATTTCTGCGCACGATTCTCGAGTGACCTCTCCAGAGCAGCAACAACAATTGCTTTCTATACTCCAAAAGTATGGGTATGATGATCTTTCTCAGGAGCTTTTTCCGCGAGTTATTTTAGTAAGCAATAGTTCTCCTGCGGAAGTTCCTGCCGTGGGCACACGGGTAGAGACGGTAGCGTCCGAAGAAGCGATGGTGGAGGATACGGATATTTTGGAAAAGTTACGGATACTGGCGGGGGAGATCAAAGACCCAAGTATCAGGCGTGAGGCAGAAGACTTTTTGCGGCTTGCCTCATCAGAAAGGACATGGACAGACGAAGAGCTGCAAAGCGCATATTTGAAGTGGGAATTCCAACCTGACTTGGTTTCTCAGGCTGAAGATAGGGTCGTAGTCACGGATTTATCAACGAATATAAACATGTTACTGCTTAAGTTGGCTGGTGAAAGATCCGGTCCGCTTCTCAATGCTATGTACTCTGAAGTAAAAGAAATAAGAAGAAGCATGTCTGGTGTAAGTTATGGAGACTTATTATTCTCTGATGCAGTTCTTTCTCCCGAGGCAAGGGCTAATCTCTTGGCAGAAATTGACACCAAGAGGAGGAGAATAGCTCATAGAAGTTTAACTTCAGGAACTCCCAGAGGGAGAGGAGGAGACGCTGGTGGCGATACTCCTGGAGGAGAACCACCGGATAGATCTGACGGTGCGGAAGACGCGGGTAGTGGGGGCGAAACTGAAAGAGATGATCCTTACAGAATCCCACTTTCCATAGAGGAGTTGGCGATTGAAATAGGCATAGGGGACGAAGATAAATGGGGCCCTGATGGGACACACCCTCTTTACAGTTTTAAGAAAAATGCCAGTGGAGAAATAGTCACGGCAGTTGTGGACAGGACTACATATGATCCAAGAACTGGAGAAGTTGTTATAGATAAAGATAAGGAACTTGGATCCGGAAAATTACCCCTACCGACAGACAAGATAAAACGGGAGTGCATAGAAATTCATCCGGAGAATTTTATTTACTGGATGCGTTCCCAGATGATCTATTATCTTAAGGATTCTCCTGACAGTAAGCACGATTTCTTCCAGCTAGTGGGCTTGAAAATTCGGCCGGGCAAGTCGATTTCATCCATTGCAATCGGCGAGATGCTGCATAAGAAGGAACAGTTTTTCCGAACGAGAAGTAAAGCTGATAACGAGAAGTTTGAATATGAAGACCTCGTAGAGCAGATGAAGCGTGAGATGTACGCCATGATGATGGTGCAGACAGAGCGCGTGACACTTGAGGCGGAGGGAGCAAGTACAAATGAACGGAGTCTTACGGAAACGTATGCTAAGTTAAAAATGGGAAATCCGCTTACCAAAAAAGTCTGGGGAGATACAAGTATTCTTGCCTGGGTATTCAGCTTGCCTGAGAGATATAAGGAAAATCCGAATCGACTCAGCATCGACGAGGCAGAAGCAGCTACTGGTCTGAAAAACAAAGTTGCCAGAAGAATTACCCGGGAAGGGATGAGGCAGGACGGAAAACTCGGAAAATCGATTAACAGCGCGCTTCTTTTCTATAAACACATAAACGATTACAAAAAACTCGTCCAGCTTTTCGAGAGAGATATGGACGGGCATGAACTTGACCTGAAAACTGATACAAAATTCACAGCTCCGATTTTTACCTGGAGTGGATTTCGGGCAGCAATTGACCAAAGACTTGATCAGAATCTTGAGTTTTCAACAGAGACATACCTGACAAATGACGAGGCAAAAGCAATTTTTGGCATGACCATAGCAGAGCTTGATAGCAAACTTGCCCTTGATGAGGATGGGAAGCCGCAAGGGAAGGATACGTATATCGGTCAAGGGTTTGCGACTCCTGAGGCTAGAGAAGGAGCTTGGAAGGCGTATATCAAGTACATTAATTTTTACAAAGACGCAGAGACAGACCCCCGGCATATGGAGGTAGTAAGAAATCTAATTAAGCAGACTATGGCAGAGCGCTATGACATGAAGATAAAGGATAAGTTTGGCAATGAGATAGTTGACAGTGTTAACGTCGATTATGCTGAAACATATGCTTTTAACATGCCGCGTAGTCTTTTTATAGCTGCACAGAATGATACCGCCAGGCAGGCAGCCGATGCCGGAGTTAAAGCCATGCATCCCATGCTCTATCGCATCCGCTCCATCGGCGGCCTAGGAAAAGACAACAGCAGACTTCGGGGCCGTTCGGCGGGTAATCCGTATAACACATTCATGATAAAAGATATTCTGACTGATTTCACGGATGCAGCTAGAACCGATTCTGTCGGAACGCGGATGGAGCCTGTTCTTGAGTGGGATCGAAAGAATAAAAAATGGAAACAGAAAATTGATAGTGATGGTAACCCAGTTATGGAATCAAAACCTACCAATAAAACAATGTATCAGATTATGCTGGAGCTTCATAATGACACGTTGGAAGAAACAATAAACGAGACTGATAGTGATGATGAAAAGGCAAGAAAAGAGCAAACGAATGCCGCGAGAAGGGTCCACATTGCCAACCAGTTGAGCTTTCCGGCCAATACTGAAAGAGATTACGCGGCTAACTACGTCAACCAGGCCTTCAGTATGTACGCCTGGCTTAATGAAGCGGAAGGCATCGACTGGTCAAAAATAGAAGACAAGAGTACCCTTACCAAAGGCGTGACGCTCAACAGGTCGGCGTTTCAGAAAGAAGTGCTGGATAAGTTCCTAAAGCCCTGGAGTACGATGTTTACCACCTGGAGTCAAACAGATCTTTCCCAATTGGTGCGGGCCGAGGTCTTGAGCGTTGATGAAAGAGGGAAATTTACCGGTGATACAGAGTTTGTGACAATTCCGATGGCGCAGAGACTTTTTGGGTACGAAATATTGGACTGGCCACAATTTCATCGCGAAGGTACACCAAAAGGCTCACGCAGTTGGGAGACAATTGATTGGAACATTGTTAATAGCTCTAAAGGCCGGGATATTCTTTTTGCCAATGTTGTCACAGGACTTCTGGCTGCCGAGGTTTGGCGGGCGCGGGATATGCTCAGCTACGACCCGGCGCATGACAATTTTTACTGGGAGGATATGTATCAGGCGATTCAATCAATTCCGACATATATTACAGGTGATGATATTGATATGCGCCACGTCCAGGCGCTAGGAAAATTCTTCGATAAACAGAGGACAAATTGGATTAGGAAAAAGACAGGAACAGAGCGGTGGAAGTTTTACTCAAAAGAGCTTGGGAAGTTGGGAAGTGATCCAAAGATGTTCTGGACTGTCCTAAAGCAGATCTTCTCAGGGCTCCTCTAGCGTAGCAGGAGATACAAAGCTGTGATCACATTAGGGAGTTGGGCGTGTGGGTGGCGGAGTCCCATCTCCTGCCGTTGTGCCTTCGTCTCCCCCCCTCGAAGATGCTGGCATGCGCGACCAATCTCTTCCAATCAAGCCTTCCCCTCGTCGGCCCAAGAATCTCCTTGCCAATTTTCTTCCATACACTCTGGCTACGTATGAACCGGGACCGCGTGGGTTACCCTGCTGATCACGGGCAAAGGCCTTGCCTCCCAGATAGGTAAAGGGAACGATTCCGCGTCCGATTCCGCGTCCCATCTCAGCGTTATACTTACTTGAGGGAGACTTGAGGGCATCCCGTAGTTGATCAAGCAAGGTCGGCGTGATCATAAGAAATCCAAGTCCGATGATATAGCTGATTGCACTACCTGATGGGTTACCGACAAGTGGAGGCACAAATATCCCTCCCGGGCTAGAACTGAAGCTATCCATGATGGCACGTGCCAGTAGGAAAATGCCGATTGTTGCCGGGAAAACGGCCAGATGGGCAGTGAGATGGCGGAACCAGGAGCCAAAACGTAGAGAGGAATTGGGGATCACTCCGGCAAGAATCCAGAGAGGTCCCAGAACAACGTCCAGAAGAATCATGATATATGCCTTAAGGAGAATGAACCAGAGTCGAAAAAGCATTATCACAATGGCAATAGCCAGGATAAGAAATGCTCCCAAGCTTGCCAAGACTGAGAAAACGAACGCAAGACTGTTTCGCACCCCGTTAGAGACTATATTCGTCCCGCTAGCGGCTGTTACGCCTCCCACAACAGCACAAATCCCTCCCAAAATTAGTCCCGCAGCAGGAGTGCCGAGTAATGCTGCAGGTGTCCCACAAAGCAGTGCTCCTGCGGTTGCCCCGCCCAGAACTGACTGCCAGCTAAATGAGCCACTTGTATCGTTGATGTTTGGCACAGAGAGGAGTTTTCTTACCTGATCTCCCAGTTCTCCTGATGTGCCGCTTGCAAAGCTGGTAACGCCCAACAGGTTATTGACAAAACCTATCGGGTTTTCGCCGTTGAAATGTTTGCGGGCGTCTGTCAGCTGGGATTGGCCGGTAGTAATTATCGTTTTTTGGCCGATGGTATTGAAGAGAAGATAAGTGGTGGTATACATCATATCTATCATCAGCCCGGCTATGGCATAGGAAAAGGTAATAAGCAGCAAGCCGATGATAATCTTGGGTATAGAATTTTGGATTGTCATAACTGTGCGAGGGTCAATCTTGAGCCGGAGCATAATGGCAAACCCGATAATAATAAAGGCCAAAACAAAAAAGAGGTAGGCGATGTTTCGAAAAGCAGACCAAATACCGAGAAGAGGCCTAAGCCTAGTAGAGCCAATTGATGAGTCTACTGCTGTAGCATTCGAAGCAGCTGTCCCAATATCAGCAGCATACGTGTGCTTGGTGATACCAAAATTGTCTGAAAGGTAGTGGATATAGTCAGATGATGAGGCGGGAGGTGTATAAAGTTCGGCAATAAGACCGCCTGCCATACCGATCAGGCCACCTTGGCTAGGCACATACCCAATCTTACCCGTGGCTTGATCAACCCCCAGACACGGACTTCTTGGATTAATTGGATCTATACCTGCCACAATACAGGTAAGACTGGACATGACTTCGATAAAAAGAGATTGTACGTAGGTATGTTGGTTTTGCGGGACATTGGTATCAAGGTTGGGGGCGGCAATGCTATTCGTTTGTGGAAGAGGATAGCTCTGTGATGGTACGGTTGACTGGGCGTATATCGTTGCAATAGGCGCCAAAAGAGAAAGTGCAAGCGTCGCGATAAGAAGTAGCGCAACGTGTTTAGGAGACGACAGAAAACGCTTCAGGGCAGTAAGGGACATACTCTTTCAGTCTGATGAATTTCAGCTTTATTGTCAAGAGAATTGTACATCGAAACGCAACATGGTATACTTTAGCCTTGACAGGAGACCTACCTGCCGGCAGGCAGGGGTCGAAAATCTTGCGAGGTTATGGAGAGCTGGATCTCGCCTCTCGAGATATTTGGAGAGGTCGCATAGTGGTCTAGTGCGGATGTCTTGAAAACATCTGTGGGTGCAAGCCTACCGTGGGTTCGAATCCCACCCTCTCCGCACTTCGGCAGGCTCAGTGCAAGCTGAGATTGAAGAAGTGAATAGTGGG
>JAKAMH010000092.1 GCA_021813005.1 bacterium | reverse complement strand
ATACCTAAGCTTACCAAGTCTTAGACACTCATCTCTGTAGATGATATATTTTTGCCGAAAGTGTATACCATGTCCTGACCCCTGCACATTGATTACGGTTATTGTCATTGACAAATGAACCTCAGATGGTAGGATAAGAAAGATGCCGCAAACGACTAAATACCTCCTAGATTCAGGCGATCCGGACGAGTATAGAGAGATCGCCAAGCTGGCCCTTGATAACGGACAAGAACTCTGGGGATCCACAACCAATCCCACACTCATCGCCAAAAAGCTATCAGGACGGCAAGTTCACTCACAGGGAGAAGCATTCTCCCTGCAAAAAGACATCGTGCTTGAGATCATCGATATCGTTCCGGGAGCTGTGTCAGCTGAAGTGTACGCCGATCAAACCACACCTGCCGCAGAGATGATTTCGCAGGGACGGGAAATTGCTTCCTGGCATACGCGGGTGGTTGTTAAATTGCCAACCACGATTGAAGGATTTAAAGCCAGAACGGAGCTTCGAAAACTTGGGATAGTAACCAATAATACGCTTGTTTTTTCTCAGGAGCAGATATTTGCCACTTGCCTCCACGAAGCGCTCATCCAGAAACTCTTCGGACCCATTGACAGTACCTGGCCTACTTTTATCTCCCCGTTTGTCGGCAGACTTGATGATATCGGACTGGACGGCATGTCGCTTGTTTCTGAAGGTATGCGATTGAAAAGTCTTGCCCAATTCTTAGCTCTTGACGGAAATGTCCCGTGGATGCTTGAGGCCTCTGTCAGGCGTCCGGAACACATCAAACGTGGCATTGACGCCGGCGCGGAGCTCATCACTGCACCTGCCAAAATCTATCGCGAGTGGTTTGCTTTGTCTGACCATGATAAACAAACTCTTGAAGAGACACCTAAGAACGAGTTAAAGCCACTTAACGCCTGGTCTCCTCCTGAGGAGATACAGGACCCGAGTGGAATAGAAACGTTTATAGAATATCTCGATAGTAACAAACTTGATATCCGTCATGAACTCACAAACAAAGGCATCGTGGGGTTTGTTGAGGACTGGAAAGCTATTATTACCTCTTAATTTCCGTTTCTTGACATATATGTATACAGAAGGTTATCAGGACTGTCTTGCCTATATTGACGCGTACTGGGATCAGATTATTCGGAAACCTGCCCGGCGTAAAATTGACCACCATGTGGTTTCGATTCCGTATACCTATTTTGTCCCCAATAACAAAAAATTCAGCTATATTTACTACTGGGACAGTTATTTTATGTTTCGGGGACTCATCGGCACCAAACGTGAATGGCTAATCCGTGACATGGTTAAAAATTTCACCTACCTCTTTAAGAAATATCAAATCATCCCCAATTTCAATGCTCCGGCCAGCATGGGACGTTCCCAGCCACCATTTTTTACATCAATGATCCTTGATGCCATGTCTATTCCGCCTCATATCCGCGGACACCGGGCAAAACTTGATAAACTGCTCCCGAGAATCAACAAACTTATTATGGAAAACTGGACCCGACATGCCATAGCTACTGCCAAAAAGGAGTATTTCCATGTCTGGATTGACCCGTACACCTTCTATAATCATCGCGTGGAAGGATACACACTAGCACGCTACGGTGATAGAGACGTTGGATATGCTCACTCTTCAGAGCTTGAGTCAGGTTGGGATTTTACCTCCCGCTTTTATAATCGCTGCAATGAATTTTTCCCAATCGACCTCAATGTACTACTGCATAAATATGAAGATGATTTTTCTTTTGTTTCAAGCCTGCTTCACGATGAAGAGGATGCGTTGTTTTGGAAGCGAAAAGCAGTTGAACGGCAGCAGGAAGTTCAAAAGCTCATGTGGAATGAAGAGAAAGGGTTTTTCTTTGACTATAACTATCTCTATCAAAGACAAAGTAATTTTCTGTCACTTGCCGGCTTTGTGCCACTCTGGGGCGGCATTGCCACAGAGGAACAAGCAAAGAAAGTTCGGGAAAAACTGCCGTTGTTTGAGACAGACCACGGACTCACCATAACTGCCAAAGAATCTTTAGCGCCGCCGCTTGACCTCTCAAGCATACCCGAACAGTACCGCGTCGGGATTGAGGAGATTTTGAAGCCCAAACAATGGGATTATCCGCATATCTGGCCTCCTGTCGAGTACTTAGCCGTTGTCGGGCTCCTTCGCTATGGGTTTGTGGATGATGCCAAACGTATTATGCAGAAATCGCTTGCAATGCAGGCACAAGTTTTCAGAAAACATCACGCCTTCTTTGAAAAAATTGACGGCGTTACCGGGAAGAGGGCAGGGGACTTCCATTATGAAAATCAGCCGGGGTTTGGCTGGACAAACGCCGTTTTCTTCCGTTATGTCAAAATCCTAGATTTTCTGGAAGAGGGGAATGAGCCGTTTTTGCCATCACAAGCAAGTCCCCCATTTACCCTCGCCTTCCCCACATAGTGTAAAAGTCAATATATAATATTGTGCGACGTTGCAGATTGTCCTGCAGACCAAACCCGCCTCCTGATTTATTTTCACATAAGGTCGACTGAAAAAAACTCTTGATGTTTTATAACAGAAAAGGGGAGTGTCGGGTGTAAAGAAGGGGAAATGAAGCTCCCCTATTGACGAATAGGATATAGAGTCCTATAATAGTGTTATGGATCTAGAGCGAAAACCCAATGGTCGATTTCCAGCGGCAGAAAACACTGGCTGGACAATACCAGACTCAGGAGAATTATTCACTCCAGTCAATCTTCCCACGCAAAAAGAACTTACCGAGATAAGAACTCGTCTTCGGCGGACATTTGCACGAATAGCGGTTTCAAGTGTATTTCTAACAGGTATCAGCATATATGGGGCAACCGTATTGAATGAGTCCGCAAAACATGATACGACTCAACAAAACTCTGTCATAACCGGCTTATACCCTGGTAAACACGTAAAAGAAATAGTTGTTACCGACAAGACGTTTATCCGTGAAGCAAATAACCTCAATTTATACTCAGAGAAAGAAAACATTGGCACGCTCCCATCTGGAGCACATCTGACGGATGTTGAGATTATCGATGGCACTATTGATGGTGCACCGGTACTTCTCGCGGAAGCACCATGCTCCGAGATGATTAAAGAAATTTCCTCCCCACAAGTGGTAACTCTAACTGGAAGTTCTGGTGAATGTGTTATTTACGCCGGAAACACTCGCTCAGTAAAATAAATCCCTCATTCTCGTGCCTAACCTCTGGCTACAACGTCACAGAATGCCCTACAAGGCCTACGAAATTTCCGAGACGTACAAATGATCATCTTATTTTTAAATGGTGAATAAATTTGACTCTTAGAACGGATAAATCCTCCTCCCGCTCTCAAAAAAGATTAATTCTTAGGGAAGTAGCAAAAACAGCTAATTTTCATGACTATTTAGCCTCAAATATAGGTTCATTTCCAATTTTCACAGGCTACAGAAATAATTTAACATCCTATAATAGGGGAGACGGGCAGAATAAAGCAGTAGAGTACCAATAGGAGGATATTGATTGCGGCACCCGCCAGGAAAATGTCACAAATTAAACTAAATAAGCAACAAGTACAGGCACTCCCCCCAGGCTATTTATTACCGTAGCGTCGTAAAAGTATTATTGTGCGACATTATCAGACTACGCTCCAGTCCCGCCAAAAAGGCAAAAACTCTGCCAATGCATAAGCGGATATTGAAAATAAATTCTGCTGCCACCAGGAAGGTAGAAGTGTCTCACTCATTTTGAAAGAGACAGTATTTCCTTCTCTAAAGAAAAGGTTGGTGACAAAAGTATAAGCTACTATTCTACTGATCAGGAACCACCGGGGGCTCTCTCCCCGTGAGATACCGGGTGAATCGTTGTTTATACTGTTATATCAACATAAATTCATATTTTTGAGGCTAAGAAACATAAGAAAGCATGTTCGTATTTTTTTATTTGTCGTTTGATTTTCCGCTGAGTAGAGGGACTCTATAGCCTT
>JAKAMH010000005.1 GCA_021813005.1 bacterium | reverse complement strand
AAGAAGACCATTTTGGCCTCAAAAAGGCAAAAGAACGCATTATAGAGTATCTCGCCGTCCACCAGCTTTCCGGTAAAATGAAGGGGCCCATACTCTGTTTTGTGGGGCCGCCCGGGGTCGGGAAAACGTCGATTGGTAAGTCTATCGCCCGCGCGCTGGACCGTAAATTTGTCAGGGTTTCACTCGGGGGTATCCGCGACGAGGCAGAGATAAGGGGGCATAGACGGACATACGTTGGTGCTTTACCGGGACGTATTATTCAGGGTATAAAGGATGCTGGTACCAAAAACCCGGTGTTTATGTTGGACGAGATTGACAAGGTGGGATCGGATTTCAGAGGTGACCCCTCGTCTGCCTTGCTTGAAGCGCTTGATCCGGAGCAAAATAGCGAGTTTTCAGATCATTACCTTGAAGTGCCGTTTGATCTTTCGGATGTGATGTTTGTGACCACAGCCAACGTTTTGGATACTATCCCTCCGGCACTTCGTGACAGGCTGGAGATCATCCATTTTGCGGGTTACACCCAAGACGAGAAGTTCAAGATTGCTCACGGATTTCTGATTGATAAGCAGCTTGAAAACCATGGCCTTGACTCAAAGAGGGTGAAAATCACGGACGACGCGGTGCAGTTTATCGCGCAGCATTACACCCGTGAAGCGGGAGTCCGAAACCTGGAGCGACGGATTGCAACGGTGCTTCGAAAGGTAGCCAAAAAAGTGGCAGAAGGGCAGAAGGGTAAGATAACTGTCCGTGCCAAGGATGTCCCCTCTTATCTCGGACCGATTAGATTTAGCGCTACGCTCATCGAAAAGAAAAATGAAATTGGTATGTCCACGGGCCTTGCTTGGACTGAGGCAGGCGGTGATATCCTCTTTATCGAGGTGGCACTGATGCCGGGCAAGGGTAATCTCATCTTAACCGGACAGCTCGGGGATGTTATGAAAGAATCATGCCAGGCAGCGATGTCGTATATCCGGGCACGGGCAACTAAGCTCGGACTTAAGGAAGATTTCTATCAAAAACTTGATGTCCACGTGCATGTGCCGGAGGGAGCTGTGCCAAAGGATGGACCATCTGCCGGATCCGCCATAACCACGGCGATTGTGTCAGCCTTGACCAAAAATCCAGTGAAGCGGAAAGTGGGAATGACAGGAGAGGTGACACTCCGTGGGCGAATTCTTGAGATCGGTGGCGTAAAGGAGAAAGTCATTGCGGCTCACAGGTCCGGACTTCGTACTATCATTTTGCCCAAGGAAAACAAAAAAGATTTGGAAGATGTTCCAAAGGAGGTCATCGATGACCTGCAGTTCAAGTTTGTTGAGCACATGGACGAGGTGCTTGAAATTGCACTTGCCAAAAAACTTCCCAAGCTTAAAACAGAAGAAAACGGCACACCACACCGGAGTAGGAGACCCTCTCTGCACATACCTCAGCCTATTTCTGTCAGCTAAACTTGCTGAGGTATAGTCTTTTTCTGAATTACTTTGGTATTTTATGGTTGTCTTGACAGGAGAACTCATCCACTAATTATGCTTGACTATTTTAGATACCACTTTGGAATAAAGAGTTTAGGAGACATTACTTGGGCACATGCGGTGAACAGTCAAGAGAAGCTTGGGTCATTCTTGAATAACAGGGACACCATGTTTATCGAATCAGATATTCTCCTTGGGATGAGAGGTGATCTCATTGCGGCACATCCACCAAGCACCCGGAGCAATCTCACCCTCAAAGAACTGCTCATATCCTTGAAGACATCAAAACAGGGTTTAAAACTCGATTTCAAAGATCCTGAAGCAGTATATGATGCCTTGGATGTACTTGCATCCATGGATTTGCAACAGCCTGTTTTACTCAACGCCGATATTTTGCAGGGGCCCGGGGGAAAACCCTCCAGGTTTGATCCGGAAGAATTTGTCTCAAGCTGTCTCGAGAAGTACCCACGTGGCATCTTGTCATTGGGGTGGACAACGAGCTGTGACCCGGGTCACGGGTATACGGATGAACAGATTGCATATATGCTTGACGCAGGCAAAGTCCTCACAGAGGTCACGTTTGCAGTAAGAGCCTGTCTGTTGCCATCTTCCTGGAATGTACTGCAGCGCTTGATTGAAAAAGACAGATACAGTCTTACCATATGGAATAATGAAGAAGTGGGAAAAGAACTGCAAATATGGATAAAAACGCATACAGATCCTAATAAAACCATGTACGACTTACTCGATCAAGACAACAATCAGCTTCAGGTTTGGTAATTTCCTGGGAATTTAGGTAATTTTCTGCTATAATAAGCGTGTTGAAAAACTCCAAACCTACATGTTTCCAATGCGGTTCTCCGCTTGTCATGGTAAGTCAGGTAACAGAAGTCTTTGAAGGTTCGCGTTTTCCCCAGACTACCACAAAGTACCGTTGTTCCAACGAGAGCTGTCAGTCCGAGAAAGACAAGCAGAAAGAAAAGCGTCTTAAAATGCAGGAAGAGCGGGAACTTGCTAGCCTCAAGAGAAAAGGGAAGAACACTGCTGATAAATCAGCAAGCATTGCCTCGGCCGCCAAGAAAAACTAAGTCCCTCTTTTATTGCTTCTTTGTGGCCAGTACGGTAAAATATGCAAGCTGGTTAAGCATTCCGGCCCTATCGTCTAGTGGTCTAGGACGTCGGGTTCTCATCCCGAAAATCGTGGGTTCGACTCCCACTAGGGTCACTTCGGCAAGCCTAGTGCAAGCACTCTATGGAAAACTCAGAGTTAATACTTGCACTAAGTTTGTTGAATAACTTCGCAGGAGCTGAACGTGCAAGTTCACTCTGAGCGAAGTCGAAAAGACTTCCGTAGGCGCCACCATGATGGGTTCACTACTCCATGCTGAGGCAATTTGCTCTTGACAATCTGGTTAAAAAGATCTACTTTTAAGGTAGTATGAAGAAAAAAGTATCAAGACGAGCCGGAGTTTCCCATCCAAAGTCAACTACAAGACCTCGCAAGCCGGTTCAGAATACGACGCGGATTATCTATATTGGTTTTGGGATAGTCTTGTTTGTTTTTGGATTTGTTTTTACCAACCGTCATCAAATTACGAAATCTGTTGCAGGGGTAAGTATCATGAGAGGTGTCTTTGCAGAAGCAACTGTACAACTTCCTCGGTTGCCGGGGGCGGTTTCTTATAATATCTATTACAGAAAATCAGGTGACCATACGTTTACCAGTGCCGTTCGTAATATCTCACCTGAGACTTCGTCATATATAATTTCTTATCTTCGGAAAGGCGTCTCCTATGAATATCAGGTTTCAGCAGAGAATGACAAAGGAAGTGAATTTTGGTTCTCATCTGTGGAACCTTTAACACCCCTTCGCTCGATGTAACTTAAATTATAGTTGTTAGTTGTAACCATAATCAGCTTATATTATGCTCCACGCACTTACCAAGTCAGCTCAAAAAGATTCAAAAAAATTCGCGGGAGGAGGTGAGACACATGAATAAAACCTGGGCGACAGTAATAGTTGTCATTATCCTTTTTATCCTAGGATATGGCGGGTATCGTCTGTATAACCACTATCATAGACTAGCTCTTCAGGCAGCGCCAAGCTCCCAACCGACGAAAACTGCGCAAGCGTTTCCAACCGCAACATCGTCAGCGTCAGTGAATATCGTAAAAATGATATCAAGTGGGAAACTTGGAAGTATCCTGACAGATACAAAAGGTCTGACTCTTTATACGTATACAAGAGATACCACAGGAGTCAGTAACTGTACCGGCGGGTGTCTTAAAATATGGCCGGCCTACGTGGCTCCATCAAGCACCGCAAATCTCCCAGCCAATCTTAGCATTTTCAAACGGCCTGATGGAACATATCAGTACGCTTGGAAAGGAAGGCCCCTTTATTACTTTAACGAAGACACGAAACCCGGAGATGTGAATGGTCAGGGGGTTGGAGGTGTGTGGTTTGTGGCGAAGTAGTGTATAGATTTTTAAAGAAAGACTGTTGACTTGTCATCAACAGTCTTTTGCTTTATTTGCATGAGCCTGACGTCAGTTTACTTAACGTTTATCAGTTGCCCAGATCAAGGAAAATGCTGCAAAAAACAACAGCTTCCTGTTGTAATTCATTAATTTAAACTGTTACAATAAGCAGTATGCTTGTGTCACTTGCGCAGTTTACGATTGGATTCATTCATACTACTGGTTATCTCGGCATCTTTATTCTCATGACTTTGGAATCAATGCTCGTTCCTATTCCGTCTGAGGTGACAATGCCCTTCTCTGGATTTCTGGTTTCACAGGGGATACTTAATTTTTGGCTTGTCGTTTTAGCTGGTACACTGGCCAATCTGGTGGGCTCCGTCATTGCCTATTACATCGGATATTTTCTTGAGGAGACGCTACTTCTCGGTTTGATACAAAAATACGGCAAGTTTATCCTCGTCACGATTAAGGATTATAATGATGCCTCCAAGTGGTTTACCAAGTACGGAGACAAGGTTATTTTTGTATCTAGGCTTTTGCCGGCCGTCAGGACGGTCATCTCCCTTCCGGCAGGTGTGTTTCGCATGGACATGAAGAAATTTTTATCTTACACTTTTGCCGGATCACTTCTCTGGTCAATTGTGCTTACATATATCGGGCTCAAGTTGGGGGACAATTGGAAGACGCTCGGGTCATATTTCCATAAATTTGATCTTGCTGTTGGTATTCTCTTTATCCTGGCAATCCTCTGGTACCTCAACCATAAGCTGCATTTTTTTAGGAAATAGTCTCGTCTTACATAAATCATACCGTACTCCGGCACCGAGCCGGGTATAATGGTGGCAACTTGTTAGATCGCAAAGACATCATACGGATATTACCGGTTCATGTCATAAGCCCTCGTGCCAACAAAGAACGTGCTATCGCTGCCGGGGAAGAACTGGAATCTTTGGTGGCAACGCTCGGCGGAGAGGTCGTAGATCGGGTGATTCAGAGGCTGGATAATCCGGATAACGCTACATTTATTGGTAGCGGTAAAGTGCAGGAAGTCTTGGAAAAGGTAGAAAATGAGGCGATTGATGTGATCGTGCTCAGCAGCGTTGCTAAACCGCGGCAAGTCCATGCTCTCAAGACGGTCTTTCAAAAAGTAAATCCCCAGATTGAAGTTTGGGATAGAGTGGATCTAATTCTCCATATTTTTGATAAACATGCCAAGACAACTGAGGCCAAGCTGCAAATTGAACTTGCGCGGATGCAGTACATGGGCCCAAGAATTTATGGTATGGGTTATGTTCTGTCGCGCCAGGGCGGCGGTGTAGGCGCGTTGGGAGCAGGGGAGACCAACACAGAGCTTATGAAGCGGCATTGGCGTGATCAGATGAAGAAAATTACCGATGAGCTTGATAAAATAGCTGCTTCCCGCACTCGACAACTCGAGAGGCGGAGGAGACGCGGCCTTCAGACAGTCTCAATTATTGGTTATACCAACGCCGGCAAAAGCTCGCTCTTTCGTGCACTTACCGGCAAAAAAACGCTTGTACAAAACGTTTTATTTGCAACTCTGGACAGTATTGTCGGCAAACTATACCTGCCTGAATCAGGCCGGGAAGTGATGCTTAGTGATACAATAGGTTTTATTCGTAATCTGCCGCCGCACCTCATCGGGGCATTTAAGTCAACACTTCTTGAGTCGGTGCATGCCGATTTTTTGCTCCATGTCATCGACGTGTCGGACAGGGAGTTTCCCGAAAAAATTACTGTAGTCAATGAAGTTCTAAGGGACCTGGGGAGGCGTACCACAGATGCCATCTATGTGTTTAACAAAATAGACAAGGTCGAGGCATTGGACAGAGAGGCGCTCAGAGAGAAATATTCTGCACATAGTCCGCTTTTTGTATCTGCCAAGACAGATGATGGTATCCAGCAAATCCGGAAAGCCATCACAGAGCGGCTTTCTCGGCAAATAGCAATGCCTAGGGAAGTTACTTTTGAAGCCTCACAACTGGTATAATGCGCACATGCTGGTGGATCACGTCAAACTTATCATCAAAGCCGGTAACGGCGGAAACGGGGCGGCAACATTTCTTCGCAATAGCCTTACAGCCAAGGGAGGGCCTGACGGTGGAAACGGCGGAAACGGAGGAGATATCTACTTCCAGGGGACATCAAATATCCGAGACCTCTCGCAGTTTAGATTCAAAAAGAATATCAAGGCGGAAGACGGGATATCGGGAAAGCGAAAACGACTTTTTGGGAAAAATGCCGAACACACTACCATACTTGTTCCGCTTGGGACAGAAATTACTGATACGAACTCAGGGAGAACATACGAGGTTTTCAATAATATTCCTCTCTTGTTGGCAAAAGGAGGTCGGGGCGGTCGCGGGAACGACGAATTTAAAAGCGCGACCAATCAAGCACCCAAATACGCGGAGCTCGGAGGTGAGGGTGAAGAGAAAAAACTGCTTTTATCATTACGTCTGATCGCTGACATCGGCCTGATCGGGCTGCCCAATGCCGGTAAGAGTAGTCTACTCGCAGTACTCACTCATGCCACCCCTAAGATAGGAGACTACCCTTTCACGACACTAGAGCCGAATATTGGCATGCTCGAGAAGCATCCGATAGCTGATATTCCGGGTCTTATCGAAGGCGCAGCCAGCGGACACGGGCTGGGGATCGGCTTTCTCAAGCATATAGAAAAAACGCAAATACTCGTCCACTGCATTGATGTGACAAGCCAGGACGTTGAGAAAGTATATGCCATAGTACGGGGGGAACTGGAGAAGCATAACCCGCGTCTTTTAGAGAAACCTGAAATAATCCTTCTTACCAAATCTGATTTGGTGGATAGAAAGACGCTTGATCGTAGTCTTATGACCTTCAGGAAAGCGGGTAAAAAAGCCTATGACTGCTCAGTTTATGATAGGGAGAGTATAAAAAGTCTTGCTGGCATGCTCAAGGATCTTCTGGATAAAAGTGTATAGATTCCTCTATTGGTACTACTCTTTCCACTATAGTATAATGCTTCTGTGACCCTTCGGCATGCTTAGGGCCATACTCGGTGCATCGCATAATGAAGGACATTTTTCTCTCCGTTATTATCCCCTCTTATGATGAAATGGCCAACCTGCAAAGAGGTGTGCTTGGCAGGGTCACAGGTTTTTTTGAAAAGAAAAAATATGATTATGAGATTATCGTCGTTGATGACGGGTCGGAGGATGGTAGCGTAGAATTTGTAGAGGCATTTGCTAGAGAAAACAAACATTTCAGGCTTCTTGTGAATCCACACCTCGGTAAAGCCGGGGCAGTTACTACCGGTATGTTGAGAGGACAGGGGTCCTATATTATGTTCACGGATATGGACCAGGCAACACCTATTGAAGAGATTGATAAGCTCCTGCCTTATGTGGAAAAGTCCTATGACATTGCTGTTGGTTCACGCGGTTCAGGTGAGGAGAACTATCCCTTGTCTCGACTTATTATGCATGAAGGGATGATACTTACCAGAAAGCTAGTGGTCGGTCTGCCCAAAATCCAGGACACACAATGTGGCTTTAAAGTCTTCAGGAAAGACGTGGCACATGCCCTTTTTAGTAAGATGAGTGAGCTCCATGATGGCTATAAGGAGACCAGAGGTTCAAAAGTCACAGCAAGTTTTGATGTAGAACTTTTGTATCTGGCAAGCAAGATGGGGTATGCAATTAAAGAAGTCCCTGTGCAGTGGCGGTATGTGCAGACAAGGCGAGTCAGCCCCGTAAGCGACTCTCTGGACGGACTGCTTGGTCTGCTTAAAATACGCAAGAATGCACTGTTCGGTAAGTATGCCCTGAAATAATTATGAAGTATCTTGCAAAAATATCTCGAGAGTCGCTTGCTTGTTTGTCATCTCTTTTTTCAGGTAAGTACCGTTTTCTATTTATTTCCTATCTTCTTGTCAATTTTGCTCTCTTTCTCTATTCGTTTACACAAGTTGATCTAAGTCTGGTTTTTTCTCGGAGTGCCGTTCTTCGGGAGGTAATCAAGTCTTTTCAATACATAGGGTATTTCGATCGTCCTCTCTCGTCTTTTATATATGTATCGCTTGTGCTCGCGTTGTTTACCTATTATGTTATCTTCTTGCGTCTTGTAAGGCAAAAGAAGATAACCACGAAGCAGCTTTGGGGACTTCTAATCTGCATAGTGCCTTTTTTTGTCATGGCATACAACGGATTTTCTTATGATCTTTTTAATTATATCTTTGACGCTAAAATCCTGACTTTCTATCACCAGAATCCATATGCTCACATGGCGCTTGATTACCCAAAAGACCCCATGCTCACGTTTATGCACTGGACACACCGGACCTACCCGTATGGTCCGGTGTGGCTGGCTATGACGGCACCGCTTTCTTTTGTTGCCCTGCAGTACTTCATCCCGACGTTTTATCTCTTCAAGCTGCTTATGGCGCTCTCATTCATGGGAACTGTTTACTATATCGGGAAAATCAGTGATCTTTGGGATACGGAAAAAAAGGTAATGAATATGGTGTTTTTTGCTTTCAATCCACTCGTACTCATAGAGTCTCTCATATCTGCCCACAATGATATTGTCATGATGTTTATGTCAGTTATCGCACTCTATGTACTTTTGAAGAAAAAATATCTTCGTTCATTATTTTACCTCTTACTTTCAATTGGTATTAAATTTGCCACCTTTCTTGTTTCACCCGTTTTTCTTCTTTTGGGCATTCTTATCTGGCGAAGGAAGAGGTACAGCTATGGCGTATTTGTTCTACTTGCCATTAGCACCATGTGTTTGGGCGTAGTGCTTGCATCATTTCGTACTACCTTCCAGCCCTGGTATCTTCTCTATATTCTGCCGTTTGCTGCACTTCGTTCCCAAAAATTCTACATAAGCATACCGGGTGTCGTTTTGCCTCTCTTTGCTCTTCTTATGTACCTCCCCTTTATCTATACGGGCAACTGGAATCCACCTATTCCGTCCATCCTTAATGCACTTGCTGAGTGGGGGATTTTTGTCTCGGTCGGAGGTATACTGCTTTACGCCGGCTTTCAATTTGTTGACAAAAAGGCTATATTTTTTCCCTGGGCACGAAGATATCTGTTGATTTGGCAGCATAAAAAATGAAACAGCCAGCTGACAAGACATACGCGCCTCGCAGAGCAAACGCAGCTTCTGTGCCATTTTTATCCTTCAGTCCGAGTGGACTAAAGCGGATAAAGTCAGTACTCGCCATTCTAATTATCGTTCTTTTTGTTGGTCAGCTTGGTTTCCGTGTCTTCTTTTATAGATCTGCCTACAGTACGTCATTTGATGCCACATATTGGAGGAACAGATACTTGATGTCTCAATGGGTTGTGTCAAACTCTAAAAATACGATAGGCGATGACGGTTTATATACCTATGCAGCCTATGCCTATATTACAGGGCGTGATCCGACAACTCTGAATGCTGAGATTCCACCGCTTGGTAAATATGCAATCGGCATATTTATACTTCTCTTTCATAATCAAAACCTGTTTGCCCTTTTCTCGGGGCTTTTCGCGCTTTTCTCGTTTTTCCTTCTCAATCTGGCAGTGTTTAAAGATAAGCTTCTGGCGTTCATTCCGGTAGTCCTTTTCTCATTTGAACCCTTATTTTATACGCAGCTTCGGGCTCCGTTTTTGGACACCTTTTATTTGTCATTCTTTTTTCTTACATTTTATTTTTTTCTCCGCAAGAACTATCAGTTAGCCGGTGTTTTTTTGGGAGCTATGATGTCCGTGAAAGCGAGTTCCTCAACCTTTGTTTTGGTTTTCGCAGTAATGACGCTTTATCTTATCGGCAAAAGACATTTTGGTGAATGGAAAAAATCCCTGCTGGTTATACCGTTTTCCTTGGCTATATTTCTTTTAACTTATTTCCGCTACTTTATGCTTGGCCATGGCCTCCGGCAGTTTTTGGGCGTTCAGAAGTGGATTGTACTTTTTTACGCCAATGGTGCGAAACCCGATCCGCTCAATGTGCCGCAAATGCTCCTCATCGGGCGGTGGTCGACATGGTGGGGACAGGCGTCTCATATCCCGGAGTGGCGCATTTCCTGGGCGATACTATTTTTTGGTTTTTTTGCGTATCTAATCTACATGGTAGCGAAAAGAAAGATGGATGAAATAGGACTTCTTGCTATCTGGATCGTCTGTTATTTGTTGCTGTTTGTGTTTGTTCCTGTTTGGCCGCGCTATTTGCTTCTTGTTTTGCCGTTTATGTATAATCTCACTATATGGCTTTTATTAAAAAGCACTGGATACCTATTCTGGCAGTCATCCTCGTCTTCATCTATTTCATAAGCCGTATCTTCCATATTCTGACACTCCCTATTTTCACCGATGAGGCTATCTATCTTCGTTGGGCACAAATTGCCAAAGACGATGCCTCCTGGCGTTTTATTTCACTTACAGACGGCAAACAGCCCATGTATGTTTGGTGGACCATGGTATTTCTCAAGCTTATTCACCATCCGCTTCTTGCCGGCCGGCTTGTATCGGTGACAACGGGTGCTTTATCAGCGATTGGAATCTATTTCCTGGGAACAGAAATATTTCACAATAAAAGAGTAGGAATCCTCAGCAGTCTGCTGTATGTTCTCTATCCCTTTGCCCTGGTGTATGACAAACTGGCGCTCTACGATTCGATGGTCGCCATGTTTACTATCTGGGCTCTTTATCTGGAAGTGCTCTTTGTCAGAAAGTTACGTTTGGATATTGCCCTCATCCTAGCGCTTGTGATAGGCGGCGGGATGCTAACCAAGACAAGTGCATTCTTCTCTCTTGCCTTAATTCCCTTTGCCTTGCTTCTCTTCGACTTTTCCCAAAAACGCCTCAAGGAGCGACTAGCAAACTTTGTTCTCCTGAGCCTTGTAGTGGTCGTGCTGGCAAATCTATACTACGGCGTTCTGCGACTCTCTCCTTTTTATCACATCATCGGTGAGAAAAATGACGTTTTTGTCTATCCTTTAGGGCAGTGGGTACATCATCCGTTTCGTTTTTTCTTCGGCAATTTCCATGGCCTAATGTCTTGGCTGATCGGATATGCCAGTATCCCCATTTTGGTGCTTGTGGCCATATCGTTTGTTGTTTCATTTAAATATTGGCGAGAAAAGCTGCTTCTTCTGGCCTGGTTTTCAGCGCCGTTTGTTTTCCTGGCTCTTTTTGGTAAAGTACTGTATCCGCGCTTTATCCTTTTTATGAGTATGCCGTTACTCGTTATGGCAGCGTTTTCCTTTGACGCGCTGTTTCAGATTGTCAAAAAACCCGCGTTTACCATTCTCATTTTCATAGTATTTCTTTCAGGTTTTTTAATCAAAGACTATTTTCTGCTAACAAATTTTGCGATTGCACCAATTCCCGCGTCCGATAAAAACCAACTGCTCAACGACTGGCCGGCTGGTATCGGTGTAAAGCCAAGCGTCGCTTACTTTACGAAACAGGCGGAGACTCAGCACATTTTTATTGCTACAGAGGGGACGTTTGGTCTCATGCCGTCTGCATATGAAATTTTTCTTGAAAAGAACCCCAATATTTCTATAAAGGGGATTTGGCCCATTGACCATACACCACCTGGCTGGTTACTTTCCAAAGCCAGACAGATGCCGACATACATGGTTTTCTATCAACCCTGTAACACTTGCGGACTGACTGGGGAGGCTCCCTCTACCTGGAATGTGACCAAGGTGTTGCAATATCCGTACTATAACCCCAACCGCTACTTTACCGTTTATAAGGTTAATCCAAAGTAAGCAAAGCCTTATTTCAGGCGGATTTTATGAAAGAAACTGTAGATAAGTACAAGGTGCCTCTTTGCCTGCTTGCTCTTTGTATCGTATCGTTTTTAATTATTACCCCAATACTGCGCCCGGGTATGTTTGTCTCAGATGATGGCAACTGGATGGTTGTCCGATTTGCTGCCTTCTATCATGCACTGCGGGCCGGGCAATTTCCGGTGCGTTTTTTGCCCCAACTTAACTTTGGATATGGCTACCCGGTCGCCACGTTTCTCTACCCTGGGTTCATGTATCTTGGGGCGCCAATTAAGGCACTGGGTTTGGGATTTGTAACGACTGTAAAGATACTGTTTGGTATAGGTATTATCGGCCAGATAATATGTACATATCTTTGGTTGAGGAAGCGATTTTCCGGTATTAACGCCATTATTGGCACAATAGTTTCAACCTTCACCCCCTATTTTCTCTACGACATCTACTCACGAGGATCCCTGGGCGAGGTGTTGGCGATAGCAACCCTGCCTTTTATTTTATGGATGATTGAAAGACGGAGTATATTTTGGATAGGAACCGGAATTTTTGCGCTTATTTTGTTCCACAATACCCTGGCACTGCTTTTTCTCCCCGTAATTCTTCTCTACGGTTTGCTGTCAGAGACGAGGCGGACGAGAGATTTTCTTATTCCATTTGTACTTGGTGGACTGTCGGCTGCTTTTTTTGCGGTTCCTGCCATACTTGAGTTGCATCTGACACAATTTGCCATTACGCCGGTTTCCAATCCATTGCTCTACTTTGCCCAAATAAAAATTATCGGCTGGCCTTTACTTGTGATACTACTTGTAACGTTAGGTGCGTTATTACTAGATAAAAAAGACAAAAGAAATCGGCGTCTCGTGCCTCTGTTCCTTATTCTTGGCCTGATTAGTATTTTTATGGCTTCCGCGTTGAGCCGTTTTTTATGGGAAGGTATTCCTGCAAGCTTTGTGCAATTTCCCTTTCGTTTTCTTTCATATATTCCCGTGACAACTGCCTTTCTTACGTCGTTTGTAATAGGTTTTCTAAAGACAAAAAAATGGCTTGTTGTGGCTATATTGTCAACTGGCATAGTTGTGTTTACTTATGGCCCCTGGCACCTGAACATAGCCTATCAGAATCAGCCAGACGGATATTATGCCACGAGTGAAGCGACGACGACAGTGAAAGACGAATATATGCCGCGTTGGGTGAAGGATAAGCCGAGTATGCATCCGGTGATACCGGCAGAGTTTGCCAAAGGATCCGGAACGATAGAGAATGTGGTAGATAACGGCCGTCGTATCTCGCTTCGTGCAACAAGCGAGACTGGCGGCATACTGCAGCTGAACATCATTTACTGGCCCGGCTGGAAAGCTACCGTTGATGGTAAGCCACAGGCTATCTCTTATGCCAACCCTGGTGGACTCATGACGTTTCCTGTCTCAGCTGGGTCACATGATATCTCTATTAGGTTTGGAGAAACGATACTTCGTCTATTGGCAGACATGATAAGTGTCCTGGCATTTTTTATACTTCTGGCATATGCATTAAAAGCGAAAGTAAAAACGTGTGATAAAATGGGATGATGGGAAATGAAAGATTTACCCTCCGATCCGCGGCCTACCTAATTCTCCTCAAAAACAGTAAAATTCTTCTCTTGAAACGGAAGAATACAGGCTGGATGGACGGGTATTACAGCCTGATTGCCGGACATCTAGAGGAAGGTGAGAAGGTGGCGGAGACGATGAGCAGGGAGGCAGAAGAGGAAGCCGGGATTAGAATAGAACCGTCATGTCTTCGTGTCGTCCATGTCATGCACCGGAAATCAAATGTAGAGTATATAGACTTCTTTCTCACGGCAGACAGCTGGGAGGGGGAAATAGTCAACAGAGAGCCGTATAAATGTGAGGAGCTTGCTTGGTTCTCTCTCAATAATTTACCAAAAAACACAGTGCCTCATGTCCGGGAGGCAGTACGCAGCTATCAGAATAAAACCTTTTTTTCAGAGAATAACTGGTCCTAGTTATTTCTGTTTCTTGGGTTTCTTCTTTTCCTTTTTGGGGGTAGAAAACTTTTGTCCCATACACTTAGTATAGATAATTTCTGCATTGTCAACAAGGTGTATTTTATGGCTCTTTGAAAAGGTTCAGCTTCAAGGTATAATCAAACTGCCTATGCAATTTATGAAGCGGGTAGTGCCGCCAATCCTAGTTCTTCTCCTGTCTCTTGTCGTTGTCTTGCCGCTTTTTCACACTGGTTTTTTCCCGATGCATGATGACACACAGCCAACCCGCGTCTATGAGATGGCACAATCTCTCAGAGACGGCATGTTTCCGGTACGTTGGGTCAAGGACATGGGATTTGGGTATGGCTATCCGATTTTCAACTTTTATGGACCGCTGCCATACTATCTGGGCGCCAAGTATGTGCTTATGGGAATAAATGTCCTTACGGCCACGAAGATTATGATGGCACTTCCGGCCGTGATCGGCGGATTGGGAATGTATTTCCTGGTTAGCTCGTTTCTTGGTATTGAAGCAGGGATAGCCTCAGCTACTATCTATCTTTTCTTTCCCTATTTTGCCGTCAATATGTACGTGCGGGGAGCAGTAGGTGAATATTTTGCCTATGGGTTTTTGCCATATATTTTATGGGGGATTTTGAAGCTTTACTACCTCTCAAAGACACATTCAATTTTGGAGCTTCGTAAATGGATCTTGCTGGCATCAGTCTCAACCACTTTACTTATTATATCCCATAACCTCTCAGCCTTTATGCTGATTTTTCTGCTTTTCTTTATCCTGATCCTCTCATTTGCCGCGCATCCGCAAAAAAAGCGCCTGTTTGGCGTCTACTTTGCTGTATTTCTAGTGGCATTTCTTTTGTCCGGTTTTTATGCTCTACCGGCTTTACTGGAAATGGGCTTCACCAATGTTCGCTCTCAGGTCGGGGGCGGCGCCGATTTCCATAATCATTTTGTCTGTCTCTCCCAGCTTTGGACAAGCCCCTGGGGATTTGGAGGCTCTGCTCCCGGATGTCTTGACGGACTTAGTTTTGAACTTGGTAAAAACACTATTTTCTTCTCAGTGCTGGGTATTCTTATATTTCTTGTTCTCAGGTTCAGGCGGGGGAGGAGGGAGATGCGTTTTCTTTTTCTTTCCTCACTTTTGCTTGGAACTCTATCTCTTTTTATGACCACCGGGTACTCGCTCATCATCTGGAACAACTTGCCATTTATTGCCTTTCTGCAGTACCCCTGGCGTTTTCTTGAGTTCGCAGGTATCTCACTTGCCATCCTTTCCGGATTTCTTATCTTTGGCGCACAAAGACTGCTTCCTCGTTACACCGGGATCATCGTTCTTATGTTTCTTGTCGTCACAACACTATTTCTTAATGCCAAGCATTTTCGCCCGCAGTTCTACGAAGCACGTACAGCAGGCTTTTATACCCGGTATTCGCGTGTTTCGTATGACATCTCAAAAATATCGCATGAATATATGCCGCAGCATTTTGCGATACCCAAAAATGCCAGCGAAGTGCCCAAACAAATTGTTTCACCTGTCCGAAACATCACAACCGTTACGATACATAAGCAAAAGACAGGCATGATTAGTGCAGATATTACCGGGAAGCAAAATGGGTTAGTATTGCTCAACCTTGCGTACTTTCCAGCCTGGCATGTCACAATTGACGGGAAAGACGCGGGATTTGAAAAGACAAATAGGGGTCTTTTGGTTCAGGTGCCTCAGGGGAGACATACGCTTACCGCGCGGTTTCGTCAAACTCCGGTTGAGATGATTGCCGATGCGCTAAGTCTTTCTGGTGTAGCTCTGATTATTGCTGGTATAATTTACCCACTATGGAAAAAGCAGAAAAAATAAAAAGACTTACCGAATTGTCAATATTTTTCCCGTTCTGGAATGAAGAGAAGAACATTGAAGCGGTCGTGAAACAGGCAATTCCGATTGCGGAACGGGTGGCAGCCAAATGGGAAATCATTATGGTCGATGATGGATCAACCGACAGGACCAAGTATATTGCCGAAAAACTTGCTTCACAAAACCCGCGACTTCGACTCGTCTCAATTCATCCCAACAGAGGGTATGGAGCAGCCTTGAACGAAGGCTTAACGCAGGCGAAATACGATGTTGTGGTTTTTACAGACGGAGACAGGCAATTTGATTTTTCAGAGATTACAACGTTTTTGGAGGTACTTCCCGGAGCGGATATGGTGATCGGTTTTCGAAAAAAAAGAAATGACAGGAATATTTTTAAACGCCTTCTTTTGATGAGCCTTCTAAAGGCATGGGATTTTCTCCTCTTTCACTTCTACTTCAGGGATATCGATTGTGGATTCAAATTGTTTACCAGGCACGCGCTGTCTGAGATTATGCCGCTTCGCTCGGAAGGGGCGATGATCACCACAGAAATTCTTGCCAAGGCCAAGAAAAAAAAGCTCACAATTAGAGAAGTTGGCGTCATGCACTATCCACGTGAGCATGGAATCCAGACAGGAGCCAACTTTGCCGTTATTTTACGGGCGGTTCTCGAGAGTTTTATTCTCTGGTACGACTTACATTATGGAAGAACTTGACGTTGCAACAGTTACGAAGCGGTCAATTCACGGCGTGTTTGCGCTTGTGTCGCGGACATTTCTCATCCAACTGGTAAGCTTTGCCGTGGCGTCTCTGCTCTATGCTTTCCTGAAAGAGGCGGAGATAGGTATTTTTTATGTAGTTTCCGCTTCAATCGCCTTTCTCTCCTACTTTTCAGATGTCGGACTTGCCGCGGCGCTCATACAAAAAAAGGAAGCGATTACGGATGAAGACCTGACTACGACATTTACTATCCAGCAGGCACTGGTGGTGACCGGAGTGATTATTGCTCTTTTTCTCTCAAATTGGGTGGGGAATTTTTATCATCTCAACAGTGCGGGAGTCCACCTGTTTCAGGCGTTAGTTGTGGGATTTTTCTTTTCCAGTCTCAAGACAATCCCGTCAATTATCCTTGAGCGGCGGCTCCAGTTTGATAAACTTGTTATCCCGCAAATAGTTGAGACAATAGTCTTTAACGGGTTGGTTCTGTATTTTGCCGTCAAGGGTTTTGGAATAACTAGCTACACCTATGCCGTGCTGGCGAGAGGGTTTGTCGGACTGGTGACGATTTACATCATTGCTCCCTGGAGGCCGCGAATCGGATTTTCCCGAGAGGTAGCCAAAAGACTACTCTCCTTTGGTATACCATTCCAATCCAACAGCATTCTAGCACTTGCCAAGGACGATCTCCTGACGCTCTATCTTGGCAAAGTCCTGCCGTTTGCCCAACTTGGGTATGTGGGGTTTGCTCAGAAATGGGCACTGACACCACTCCGGCTTATCATGGATAATATGATACGGATTACATTCCCGTCTTTCTCACGCCTGGCCCATGAAAAAGAGTTTCTTGGCCGGGCGATAGAGAAAACGCTTTTTGCCACGGTATTTTTGGTATTTCCGGCGCTTACCGGACTCGTCGTGCTTTCTCCCTACTTTATACACTTCATTCCCAAGTACCAGAAATGGGAACCGGCGCTTCTCTCACTCGGATTTTTTGCCATCAATGCTGCACTCTCGTCAATTTCAACCCCGCTTACCAATGCGCTCAATGCCATAGGACATGTCAAGACGACTCTTTACCTGATGATTTTCTGGACCGTGGCCACTTGGGTACTGACTCCGCTGGCGATTGTTTTCTTTGGATTTAACGGGGTGGCGATTGCGTCGGCAATTATCTCGCTTTCCGTAGTGATCGTCGTCTATTTGGTGAAAAGCCATATTCCGTTTAAGCTATTCCATGTTGTTTTCTCCCCTCTGGTAGCGTCCTTCGTGATGGGAGTTCTGGTGTATCTTCTAAGTCCCTTCCTGGTAACCAATCTGATTTACCTCGTGGCTATGATGCTCTTTGGTGCGGCAGTTTACTTTGGCATTATTATGCTCATTGCCAGACGGATGGTGGTCTCAGATGTTAAGATGGTACTGGAGAATATCAGAAAGTAGTCTATGAATATATCGGTTGTTGTGTCAGCTTATAACAGTGAAGATAAAATTGCCGACTGCTTGACGTCCGTTCAGCCGCTTGACGGCGAGGTGATCGTCATTGATCACGACTCGACTGACAAGACAGGGGAGATAGCCAGAAAGTATGCAGCACATGTATTTAAGGAGGAAAACAATCCCAAAGAGATTGATATTCAGAAAAATATCGGTTTTGCCAAAGCCACAAGAGACTGGATATTCAGCCTCGATGCAGACGAACGGCTGACGCCTGAGCTTATTACAGAGCTTAAGGCACTACTAAAAGAGGAAGAAACATTGCCTGAAGCGGGCTTTTTTATCCCGAGGAAAAACATCATTTTCGGCAAGTGGATCGAGCATACCGGTTGGTATCCTGACGAACAGTTGCGCCTTTTCCGGCGAGGGAAAGGGAAGTTCCAGAAAAAACATGTGCACGAAATGCTTATTGTGGACGGCGCGACCGGACACCTGACAAATCCAATGCTGCACGAGAATTACGATACTGTCTCGCAGTTCCTCCAAAAGCACATGGTGCTCTACGCGCCCAACGAAGCGGAACACCTGCTTCGCTCGGGCTATATATTTTCCTGGCAGGATGCAGTCAGGATGCCAATGGGGGAGTTTCTCAGTCGATACTTTGCCCGGCAGGGATACCTTGATGGATTTCACGGCCTGATGCTCTCGCTCCTGATGGCGTTTTATCATTTGATGATCTTTGCATTTCTCTGGGAAAAGCACAATTTCACGGCGGCAGAGGCGGACTTATCTTCGGTATCAAAAGAACTCCTGCAGGCGGGCCGGGATACAAAATACTGGATAAAAAAAGAAAAGGCAGACGGCGAGCAGAGTCCGATACTGCGAAAGCTCAAGAAAATGTTCTAAATATACATATGACGCCTGTTGCAATTTCTATCTTAAACTTCAATGGCGACACGGAGACTGCAGTCTCCG
>JAKAMH010000091.1 GCA_021813005.1 bacterium | reverse complement strand
CCGATCTAAGAGATGTTTGACCAGTTTCTGCCCATTACCCTCGCGTGGGGGTATCTTTTTGCCAAGGAAATGTTGACTAAATGATAGATCAGTGTCTCCTTTACAAAAAATAGCTTTTATGAATAGAGCAGAAACATGTAGACCTCGCAGTTCCCTTAAGTCGGACTCTTGTCACCCCTCCGTACAACTCTCAATCGCAGAAAGACTCGATCGGGTACGACTGGGATATGAAATTACGAATAGGCGGGATTACACCGTGGAGAGGAGACCCGAAGAGCCTGCCAAAAATGTACCTGAGCTTCGGGAATACACGTTCACCACTCTTGAGCAGGGTGAATGGCATTTACAGATTCCAATTCCCCTTACATCAAAGAGCTGGTTGTCTGAGGAGAATCTGTACCTCAACGGGCTTTCTGAAGATTTGAATAGCAGGCAAACTCTCGCAATGTTTCTAAAAATTACCAAGAGGAGCTCGACCAATCCAAAAGCCATTCACGATCGCGCCTCGCACTTCTTTATGCAAAATTGGCAGATGATCGCCGGACTGTTTTATGATCCGCCTGCCCTTCGAACCGGCCCGTATCCGGCTTTTGCGGAGGTTGACTTCAGTATGATGGAAGAACAAGATCAGCAGCGGGAAAGACAAAGAAAAGGCTGCGGTTTTGCGGATTTTATCGGTGTTGCCAACCATTATTTCGTCATTGATTTTGGTTCCAAAACCAAGGAGGTTAATCCGGGGCAACTCAGACGGCAGGTACGAGCTCTACAAACACTCAGTGTCGCCAACAGTGATCCTATCCCAGGCGAAAATATCATTGCGTTGGGTTGCGTTTATGATTTTTCCAACCAAGATTATGCCAGGCTCACTATTCTCATTCCTCCTGAAAAGGATATTCTCCGGCCTACAAGTATCATTTTCTCAGCAGGCCAGCCTACATCATCACCTGCCGGCAATGAGATATAAAGAAAATAACCAACATTATTCTGACCAAACAGGACATAAATCACGAAGCAATTTCTGGAAGGCACAACGGGCAATACGAAAAGAACTTTGGGTAATCATGAAGCATGATGAGAACAAATCACCCACAATCGAGTATCTTATCTACCAAAATGCCGTGAACCGACTTGCCGACATAGATGATTAGTATGTTATAAATAGTCTATGCGGCTAATTTCCGACCAAAACGATCTTTGTCTTATCCGTTTTGACAGAGGAGAGGAGGTGGTCTCAGAACTTAGTACGTTTTGTGCTGAGAGAAAAATCCAGAGCGCCTCTTTTACCGCCATCGGCGCGGCGCGGCGTGTGGTGCTTGCCTACTACAACTTGTCGGAGAAAAAATATGAGGATCACGCCGTCGCAGAAGAGACGGAAATCGTCTCCGTCATCGGCAACGTCGCCCGGATGAATAAAGACACGCTTATCCACGCACATGGGGTTTTTGCCAAACGCGACCTGACCACAATCGGCGGCCACATCAAAAAGCTTGTTGTTTCGGCTACCTGTGAAGTGACACTCCGGAAACTTGGCAACCTGCCAATCCTGCGACAATTCGATGACAAAACCGGCCTCAACCTACTCTCCTAAGGATTGCATGTAAGTCTTTTTATCATTCTTGCACTTTCGCAGATCTCTTCAAGCGTGCCATCTATCTCCATCGTGACTAACCCATCATAGTGAGTTTCCTTGAGAAGGGTAAGAAGTTTTTGCATTGGAATAGTCCCTTTACCAAGCGGAAGATGGGTATATTTTTGTTGAAGAAAATACCGATTAAGCCAATGTTCTTTGAAATCACTTATATGAATATTTACTATCTCTTGTTTGTTCTTTATGTAAAAATCACCAACATCTCCTCCTGCCTGCGCGAGGTGTGTCACATCGAATGTCATAGAAAGTTTTTGTCTATCCAATAAGTCTGCAAATGTCTTTGCTTTATATGTGTACCTCCTGTGTAGGTAATATATTGTTTTTGGCATATTTTCTATTCCAAATATTACATCCAGTTTTTTCTCAAGCTGTTTTAAAAATGAGATGAATGATGAGTCAAAAAGTTTTTTGCCAAGAGATCCAGCATGAAGAACTATCACCCGGGCAGAGAAAAGATTGGCAACACTGCAGAGTCTTTCAATTTCTGACAGCTCTATTACAGAAACGTGCGAAAGTGACTGATGGATACTAAAGACAGGTACTTTGTTTGTCCTCAGCAAGCCTTTGACATCGCGGATGTTTTTGTCTGTCGTATAGTAGGGAATAAGCAGCTCCGCGCCGTCGGTTCCTGCCTTTTTCAGCCTGGCAAAAACTTCCTCCGGGGTATGATCTTTGAACATTGGTTTTTCACCAAAAACTACACGAACGAGTTTTTCAATATTGCTTAGTCTGACAGGGTAAAGATCTATAACAGAAATCCATGCGGTTAATTTCATACCTCAAGTATAACAGAGATCGGCAGATGGTCTGAGGCGTTGGATTGACTCAACCGAGATTCTGCAAACCGCATATCTTGACTCACAAAAACGTAGTCTAACTTGTGCTCCACTTTCTCAGGCCTGCAAATATCACATCCTTTGGGTGTTGTGCTCCACGTCGGCTGGAGTAAAGGATCTGTATTGATAAATGTACTGCTTAAAGCCTGGATTGCTTCACTTTCAGGTGTTGCATTGAAGTCTCCTGCAATAATTACATTGGTCTTCGGTAGTGACGAGAGGAGTGTTTTCGCTTGACCCACTTGCACCCAAGACGGTTTTTGGTGTGTATGGACAAGATGCGTACAAAATACATGGAGCGTTTTATTGTCCATCTCTATATCTGCAGCTATTGCAATCCTTCTCTCTTTCGCGGAAAGATCTATTACCTTTTTGTTGGTAATTGGATATTTACTCAATATCATATTTCCCATCGGCACCTGCCGGCCGTCTTTTGCAACCTTCATGGATGCAGCATAGCAAGAGTTATACCCAAGTGTTCTGAGAGAATCAATATCGACGCTAAATCTGCCGTTTTCCTCAACAACTTCCTGAAGACATATAATATCGGCAGTCGACTTTTTTAGAAACTCATTGACAGATTCAATGTCACCATAACACCAGATGTTCCACGACAACACTCTTAATTTCATGGGCATATTATACACTAACCAATATAAAACTTGACTTCTCTCTCGAATATTAATGCCATTCGTAACAAAATGAACCTTCCCCAACTACGGTTGTGCGTATAGACCTTTAATTATAAGACATCACCGTGGTAAGATTTGGGTGGAAAGTACATCAGACCGAGGCTTAACTTTTTATTTCATCCTACCGCTAAAATAGCGTCATCTTTTCCCGCCTGTTACCAGCGAGGCAACTGCACCCACTGCCCGCACTGCAATCCTTCCTACACCTGCCGCTACATTGATGACGGATTCCCACGGTTCCTGGTTATTCGCAGGCTGATCATGTACGACAACCACTTCCTTTTTGACTACTTTTTCGTTATCCGCCATCATTCTGGCAGTTGCTGCAGGGTCATCGAGAGACTGAGTCTTAAGCGCCTGTAATTCATCACGTGCTTTGGTAAGATCCCGTTGATTGCTCTCAGGAGGTGGCTCAAGCCGTGGCCCTATCCGTGCTTCTGATTTTGGCATGATACCAACAGATGGCCCTTCTATCTGTGGTGCTTTAATACCTTCTGCACCTCCAGGATTTATATCCGGAGAAGAGAGGTAATCTACCTCTTCACTGTCACTGGCTATCTGGTGGCCATCCATATGGTATGGATGGCAGAATAAATTATGCTTGTCAAACGAAGGCAGTCAGGTTTTACTTCAGGCTAACCTCAATCCGGATGTCTATATAGTTACCGTCTATTTCCCCCTCTCCGTTTATCCAGACTTTTCAGGCACTGCTTTATATATCCGTCTTGGATATTCTCCAAGAAACTCTTGTACTCCTCGTCTGTTATCTGGTCTTCGTCCCATTCTTTCGTAGAGACAGTCCATGCCCTTTTCTACTTCTTTTGTGTCCTCAAGCGCCCTTGCCTTTGCTCTTATATATACCCCTTCTCCCGTCCCTTCAGGTGCTGTTGAATCATAAGCAACCAAAAAATGTTATCGTTTTCTGTACTATTTTTTGAATGCTGCCCATTCCAGTCAG
>JAKAMH010000090.1 GCA_021813005.1 bacterium | reverse complement strand
TAGGAACTGGCGTAGACCCAACTGCTCTTTGACATAACCAAATACCGGTTCCACCGAGATTTGCCGGAGCTTGTAACGCTCCCGACCGTGTTTGGTTCTGAGTTTGCGCCGCATGAGGCAGCGTCCAGTAATCAGGCTGTTGGTTGCCGGAAAGATAGCGTAAGCCGACGTCCTCGTAGAGGGCTCGTTCCAGCTTCCGAGACGAGTGAATGCCTTTGCTCAAGCCGTAAATCCAGACCTTAACCATCATCACCGGATTGTAAGGTGGTTGTCCCCGGAGTCCACCGTAAGAGTCATAAATGGCCCATAGGTTAAAGAGTTCCACCACCTCGTTCAGAAAGTGGGCCGGGTGATCTTGGGGCAACCAATCGTGCGGAGAGGGCGGGAACAGAAGCATCTGGTTTGGTTGATAATCTTTAAACTTCTTCATACCTTATCTATTCGACGTTGATGCCGGAAATCATGCTTGGAACGGTAACTTTTTTCGAAGTTTTTTAGGATTTCTCACACAAGCTCCTAGACATGTACCGCGGAGAGCGCTCGATCAAGCCGTTTGTGATCGGACGCAAAAACTGGTTGTTCGCAAACACCCCCCGTGGTGCAAGTGCCAGTGCAACCATTTACAGTATTGTTGAAACGGCCAAAGAAAATGGCCTCAATCCCTTCAGCTACCTGCAGTATCTTTTTGAAAGGCTTCCCAACCTGGATATCCAGGATCAAAACGCCTTAGATGAGCTACTCCCCTGGTCGGCTACTTTGCCTCCGGCTTGTCGGGTGAATAATATATAGGTAGTCTAAATCAATCCCACCCGATTTGAAAGGTGGGGACTATTTTACGCTTACAGACGAAGAGAAAAAAGTGAAGCTTGCCGCAAAAGAGTTATACAAGACCTTAATGTCAAAGAAAAGCGAACTATTTATTGTTGGCTGGCAGAACGACCCGCAGCCAAAGGAACGGGTAAAAGCCGAAATTATAGATAGTCTTAACAGGTATCTGCCGGGCAGCTATGACCGTGAAATATTCACAGTGAAGAGTAACGTGGTGTTTGAACACATAGTAGATCAAGCAATTATGGGATACAATTGGGTGGCGTAAGAGTTATCTTTTAGTATTGCGCATCATTGAAGGAGGTGATTGAATGGCCATACACGCTTTAATAAATAAAGAAACGCTTCGTGCAGTTTGTGAAGCTAAAAAAGTTACCTGCGCTTATATTGCGAAGGAAACTAAATATGAAGAAGATAGAATTGTAAAATGGTCCAATCCCTCTGATGCACTTAGGCCGACTTTTGTTCAGGCAAAGAAAATTGCTAAATGTCTGCATGTACCATTCGCCGGGCTTTATATGAAGCCAGTGGATGTTCCTCTGCGAAAGCTTCCAACAATAAAGAGCTATCGCACTTTTCCAAATGGCTTTATCGAAGATGACAGCTCATTAAATATCGCAATCTCCGATTTACTGCAGGCAAGAGATTTTCTCGTAAAAACAAAAGAGGAACTAGGCGAGACTCTATCGCCGTTTTCTGTGACAATTAATTCTCGAACTGATGATGTGCTCAGTTGGGCTGATGAGATCCGAAGAGTGTTTGATTTGAACTTAGACGCTCAATTTAGAGCCGCTTCAATGAGGCAGTTTTATTTATATGTGCGTGAAAAGATTGAATCGAAGGGAATATTCATTCATTGTTTTTCGGATGTTGACTTAGATATAGCGAGAGGAATTGCACTCTACGATGACAAGACACCAATTATAGGCATCAATGAAGAAGACCGTTTTCCTGCAAAAACATTTTCAATTATCCATGAATTGATACACCTTCTTAAGCGTCAGTCATCACTATGCAATGAAATGTTTAATGCTTTCTCTTCGAATCAGGAAGAAGTGTTTTGCAATGCAATTGCCGGAGAGGTTCTTGTACCGCAGGATGCCCTCAAAGTCGTTTTGAAAAAATGGAAAACTGATGAAGTTTTTTCTATTGAGGATATTCAAGAAATTGCAAAACGCTTTAGTGTAAGCAAGGAAGTAATTTTAAGAAGATTATTAGATATAGGTCGCATCAAGAATCCTGCATACACAGCATATATTGATGAATATCGCTGGATTGTTGAACAGGAACGTGCTGAACAAAAGCTTGCTCGCCAAGAAGGACGATCAAGTGGTTTTGCTCAGCCTCCAGATAGCAAAGCTATTGATCGAACCAGTTCTGTTCTCTGTATAACGCTGTATAAAGGGTACAGTGAAGAATTATTCAGCAAGCAGGATGTTTCTCGCTATCTGGGAATCGGTCAACAGTATATCAACAGGTTTCTACAGGAGGTATCATCATGGCACAGTTGAGCTTGTTTGATATCTCACGCCCATATAAATACATAATTGACTCATCATCTATATTCTCTCAAAAACCAACAGAACTGCATCGCCGCATTGTCAACAGAAGCTTATGGGAAAATATAGACAGCTTTATAAAAGAGCAAAAAATAGTACTCTGCTCTGAAATAAGAGATGAAATAATAGACAAAAATTTTTCTGACTGGCTTAACTCTCAAGGTTGCATCATACTCGATGTTGATGAAGAAATACAGGAAAATGTCATCCGAATTGTAACGGAACATCCTAAGTTGGTAGATTTTGAGAAGGTAAAGTCTTCGGGAGATGCATTTTTGATTGCCACGGCGATGAAGTACAATTTAACAGTGATTACTGAAGAAAATAAAGACAAGCTCTATAAAATTCCCAAAGTATGCGAAGCTATGGGAGTTGAGTGTTTGGACATTGTTGAATTGTGCACGAAGGAAGGATGGCAGTTTTAAGATAAGGGTAATTTAAATTTACGAATTATGTATAGCTATCCCGAAGCGAAACATGGTATTGTGTGTCGCTAAGGAGGCGATACGCATGGATAATAAGCTGATAGGTTTATACAATATTACGACGGGTGTTCGGATTACAGCCAAAGAGCTGAGCCGGACACCCGTCAGTTTTTTAAAGGATGCAGCCATATGAAGAAGCAATTAATCACCGGTATAACCATTATCGTCTGTGTCGCGTTGTGTGCCGCTGTGTGGCCTCGTAGCGGCGAAGACGGGAAAAGTACCCGCCAGCCGATAAAAACCGCCGTAATCGCCGAAATTGAGGCAAAGTCAGAAGAAACACCATCGACAATTCTTCTTTCTGTCGATACTCATGCTCCCGAACCGGAAGTTATCACAGAGAATAAACCGGCGAAAACCGAGGTAATAACGGCAGAAGAAAAAACACAAAAACCCGAGCCAACACAGGAAGCCCGATCCCCCAAACCATCCACAACATCCGCCGAGCCGCGTATGGGGGACACGCGCGTCGTAAACGGTGAAAAACAAATTTACATCCTCGGCTTCGGTTAGATCAAGAGGTTCAGGGTCCCGGTTTTGGGTAATATTTCGCGACAGACCCGCGAGTGTGATCAATTAGGCCCACCATGTGCATGAAATAGGTCCACCATGGTCATCCCCGAGATCCACCTCCGATATAATGACGCCATGCACTAACAAGTGCAAATCATTATTCAGGAGGTCGATTCAATGATCCAGTATCGAGAAATTCTAAGGCTGCACAGCCAGGGAGTCACCCAACGCGGCATTGCAGCCGCCTGCCAGTGCGGCCGGGTAACCATCCGCACGCTGATTGAACGGGCTGAAAAGCGTGGCGACCCTGGCCTGCAGCCAGTACTCTTATGTGGAAGCCTTCCTCTCCATGGATCTGGAGAGCTGGGTTAATGCCCATGCCAACGCCTTTCAATTCTTTGGCGGCGTGACAAGGATTCTGGTGCCGGACAATCTGAGAACTGCTGTGGATCAGGTGACGCGGCCAGAACCGAAAATTAACCGGACCTACCATGAGATGGCGGAACATTACGGTACGGCCGTGATCCCGGCTCGGGTGGATCATCCGAAAGACAAACCTAATGCGGAAGGCAGTGTGGGTATTATCTCCACCTGGATTATCGCTTCCCTGCGGCACCAGCAGTTCTTTTCCTTACGGGAACTCAACGGCGCCGTCCGGGAAAAGCTGTCAGAGTTCAATGACAAGCCTTTTCAAAAGAAACCGGGAAGCAGGCAGAGCGCTTTTCTGGAAGAAGAAAAAGCATTACTGCTGTCACTGCCT
>JAKAMH010000089.1 GCA_021813005.1 bacterium | reverse complement strand
GGATCAAAGCGTACTATCAACTGTCAAAGAGCGAGAAGCAAAGCTTCGAGCTCTGCCGATCCGCCGATAATCGCTCCGTAAGGCACGTCAAACGTGCTCGAACGGTAAGATTAGGCGGGACAAAGAGCCTAACAAAACTTTACTTTTCAAAGAAAATTTCGTCTTTACGTCTTATTAATCTCGCCAGAGGCGGACAAGTTAAGAGTAAATGGAGTATATAACAAGCTCGCTTAGAGACTAAAAAACCCGCCAGGGGCGAGTTCATGATCCGTCGTCCTTCAGCAAACCTTTACATATCTGTCTAAACATTATAGAGCAAATCTCAGGTTTGTCAATCCCGCTTTCAGCAACAGACGGTATCAAGCAGAGCCTTATCTTACTTATTGCAGAACGCAACTGTCACAAAAGCTTGTCTTTGCCCCGAAACATTTAAATACAGATAATAAAATTATACGCAGCTCGAGCATTCCGGTAGTCTGTCCTTTCTACATAATCATAAGTAAAATGTTCGGGGTTTACATTAAGAAACACTATTGTTACAATATTTATATTACGAGAAACCACATGGCAGATCAGATAGACTACAAGCTTCTCGCTAAGACACCCCAAGAACTTCGCGCCAAATTCCGCCCCGAATCCATCAATATAGACGGTATTGAAATACTGGCAGGCCGGGGCAATCTCAGGCTCTCACGGGAAATTGCCCGGCTATTGGGAAAAGAGCTTAATGAACCAATTGAGGTTTTTGCAGATGGCGAGAAAAAGCTCAAAAAGTCACACGCCAACCTCAGGCGGAAGGGTGTCTTTCTTCTCCAGTCCATGCAGCCGCATCCTGATGAACGCCTGATGGAAATGTATCTCATGATAGATGCTGCCAGACGCGCCTCGGCCTCTGACATCGCCGCTGTCCTCTTTTACCCGGCCTATATGCGGCAAGACTGGAAGGACCAGTCCCGTGTGCCCATCAGCGCCACCATCCCGCCCCGTATCTTTGAGTTTTTGGGCCTTAACCGCATGTTGAGCATGGAGCTTCACTCCGGTGCGCAACAGGGATTTTTTGATGGACCCTGGGATCTGGTTGAGTCAAACTTCGTGACAGTGTCTGAGGTACTTTCCAGAAAATTAAAAGATCCGATAGTCGCGGCTCCTGACGCCGGAGGACGTAAACGCGCCAAGCAGTACTCCCGTAATTTAGGTTTGGGAGATAACGTAGTTCAGGCAATCAAAGACCGCGACGTGACCAAACGCAACTTTGCAAAAGCAGCTGAATTTCAGGGCATGGTGCGGGGCAAAGACATCATCATTGTAGAGGATATTATTGATACCGCAGGAACCATTATCCAGGTTGCCAAAATGTTCCAGACGGAAAAGCCGAGAAGCATCCGGGTCATCGCACCGTACGGCATTTTTTCAACAGACAAAAACGGTGTGTCAGCCATCAAGAAAATCGAGGACTCACCCATTGATGAAGTTATCACAACCAATGCAATTGACCCCAAAAGTGATGCCAAACGAAGTAAAAAAATCACCTACGTGGACATCGCCCCGATGATTGCCGAGGCAATACTTTGTATCCATACGGGAGAATCCATCTCAGAACGTCTTATCCTCTAGGCAAGTGACTCATCACCTCAAAAACCACAATGCCAAGTGACACCATCACATTGAGTGAGATATTTATCCCCCACATTGGTATCTCGACAATGCCATCAACGATGTCTAAAACCTCCTTTGAAACTCCGTCTGTTTCGTGTCCCACTACAAGGGCAACAGGAAACGTATAGTCCACGGAGTCATATGGTACGCTTCTTGCATCTTGTTCTATGGCATAAACAGACAAATTTTTAACTTTTAATTTTAAATTTTTAATTGCCTCGACTGTTGTCTCTGCGTAACTCCATTTCACCCACTCAGTGGTATTAATAGATGCCTTTCTGATACGGGAATTGGGCGGCGTCTCTGACTCACCGCAGATAATCAGCTCTTCTGCTGCCACCGCCTCGGCAAGACGAAAGATGGCACCGATATTGTAGGTATCCAAGACATTATCCAAAATAATGTACACCGGATTTTTTTTTATCTTCTTTCTGAGCTCGTCATCTAC
Organism: bacterium; assembly: GCA_021813005.1. Classification (GTDB taxonomy): domain Bacteria; phylum Patescibacteriota; class Microgenomatia; order Levybacterales; family UBA12049; genus JAKAMH01. Next base: position 2,059 of record JAKAMH010000089.1, on the reverse strand, counting down.
AGGCAGTTTACGAAGCTCATCAGCATTTCTCTTGTCCATACTGGATATTATAACATTCAGACAACTCAGAAAACTCAGAACGAGCTAGATTTCCAGATAGTATGTAGCTTGGTGAGACGCTTTGAAATTACCTTATATTCTGCAGCAAGCTGTTGAGTTTCTTCCTTGAGATGAGGAATGACTATAGCGATTGTCCTTAGGTGTGTAATGAGCTCATCGCTTGACCCAATAGCTATTTTTAGAAACCTTTTGAACTCTTTTTCAGACGATCGTTTTGCGAATCCTTCGGCAATATTAGCTGGAATTGACTTACTACACTTTTTACACTGAATGATAGTATCGTACTCGGATTTGGGAATCTTCTTTAAGAGCTCATAGAGCAACCGAAGTTGTCGCAGAGAGTCTTTGTAAACTTCCAAATCCAACACATCTCGTATCATTATCTCTATGCTACCAGAAATCTGGTTTATCTGTCTTCTGGCTTCCGAGTTTTCCGAGTGTTCCGAATTGGTGTATACTGTTTCTTATGACAGCCACGGGACACGCGGTCATCGGCGCGGTAATTGCAGCCAAAATCGGTAATCCGGCACTGGCTATTCCCGTAGCCATAGCCTCTCATGTCGCGGCAGACGCTTTCCCCCATTGGGACATAGGCACCAACCGAAAATCCAAATCCCATAAATTGTTCTTTATCGAATCTATAGCAGACCTCGTTCTCAGTTTTATCGCGGCCTTCCTGGTCATTCAGTTTCTGAATCCCGCAACAAGTCTTTTCTACGGTTTTATCATCGTCATTGCTGCCCAGTCGTTTGATTGGATAGCAGCGCCATATATTTTTCTGCACTGGGATTTTACACCTTTTTTTCAATTGGCCAAAGTGCAGAAATACTTTGACAACAGGCTAAACAAACCATGGGGAGTCGTGGGGCAAGTTGGTATATTGCTGCTCTTGACAGTAATTGCAAAATTTACTTAGAGATTATCTGCTTCTGTTTCCACAGAACTACTCTCCTGCGCTTCCTCATTAATTCCGTCAGGTAGTATGTTCTCACCTCGTCTCTTCCCTGTTTGCCGGTCGTATCCTTCAATAGAAGTTGCGCTTGGCCATACTGGATATGGCGCGCCAGGCAGAAGCGGATCAACACCGAGAGTCGTGACTGCAATCCCAGTCGGTTTTTTTCAAACTCTGCCCTTACCCTCATTTGAAATGGAGTTAATGGTTTTTCCGGAGGGTCTCCTTGCGGTTTTGGTACTTCATTCAACCTACTCTCATTATATCCCAGTATTTTAGGTAATTCAAACGTATGTAACCTGTCCGATAAATGTCAAGTTGCAAAACCTAAACTTAAGTATGATCTGCTCTTATGAGCTTCAAACTGGAGTCAGGTCATAAACCTATGCCAATAGTCCCGTTCATACCCGAAAAAGAGTCTTATTTAAACAACCCAATAACCAAAAAGAGAAGGGAGGTATCAATGGACGCTGCAATATTTGTCAACGCCCTCCAATACGCACCCGATCAAGTGAGTATTGCACGCGATGATAATGACTGTTCTCCAATCGCAATTGATTTCGCCAATCAACTAAGTGCTTTAGGAATATCACAAAACGATCAATATGACCCAGTGATTCATTTGGCACGCTTGACAAAGTACCAGTCTGATCCTGAGAAAATATCATATTTAGTAGCGGAGCGGCTCATGGCTATGCTTAATTCCCCACTTTATTCTGCTGATGAATACAAAAGGGCACGCGAAAATTTTCCTGCATATATCCCAACGACTAATTACACAGAGATTCATATTGCAGTACAGGGAATAAGGTATGTTCCGGGTAATTATGATTATGCAAAAAGCAAGAAAATAATTGCCAATTTTCTTCATGCCCGCTCAATTCTTGGAATGGCAGCTTATTATTTTGATTTTCCTCTTGATAAACCAAAGACAATATCTTCAGTCACAGGTGCGGTAATTTACCATATTCCTTTTCGGAATATGCATAAGCTCCCCATGTCACATATACTTCTGCAAAATCCTTGTCATCAGTCCATGCCTGAGAA
>JAKAMH010000088.1 GCA_021813005.1 bacterium | reverse complement strand
TTGTGAAGACTTCATTTGACCAGCCTGTATTGACCGGAGAATTTACCGGGCTGGGAGTAACACGGGTGCTTGAGGCGGTTCGGGACGTTAACCCCAAAATTCGTTTCTACCAGGCATCAAGTTCGGAGATGTTTGGGAAGGTAACTGAGACTCCCCAAAAGGAAACGACCCGCTTCCATCCGCGAAGTCCTTATGGCGTTGCGAAAGTGTATGGCCATTATATAACGCTGAATTACCGTGAGAGCTACGGTATGTTTGCTTGTAATGGTATTCTGTTTAATCACGAATCACCGAGGCGCGGCATCGAGTTTGTAACACGGAAAATATCACATGCAGTGGCACGAATCAGTCTTGGCAAGCAAGACAAGCTGCGCCTTGGCAATATGGATTCGAAGCGGGATTGGGGGTTTGCCGGTGACTATGTTGAGGCAATGTGGCTGATGCTGCAGCAGGATAGTCCTGATGACTATGTCATAGCAACAGGTGAGACTCATTCGGTGCGTGAATTTGTAGAGCTTGCGTTCAAATGTGCAGATATTTCCGACTGGGAGAAGTATGTTGAGTCAAACGACCCCAAACATCTACGCCCGGCAGAGGTGGATTATCTGATTGGAGATTATAGTAAAGCCAAAGAGAGGTTGGGATGGGAGCCAAAGACATCATTTTCCGGTCTTGTCTCCATGATGGTAAAAGCAGACAGAGAAATGGAAAAGAAAAGCGATGAATAAGAAGAGTTTCCCGTCCTTGACCTTCATACAGCTTCACCGGATCAAACAATAATCTATGGAATATATTCTCGTTGCAGGGGGAGCCGGCTTTATAGGTTCGCATTTATGTAAGGCATTGCTTGACGGCGGGCAACCTGTTCTCTGTGTGGACAACTTGATAACCGGGGATCCTAAGAACATCAAGAGCCTTGGAGACCGTCAGGAATTTGTCTTTCTGGAGCACGATATCACCGGACCGTTTGCTGGACTCTCAAGCAAACTGAGTGGCTATCGTCTCTCGGCAATTTTCCATCTTGCCTCACCGGCGTCCCCCAATAAGCTGAGTAGAAGAAGCTATATTAATTTTCCGATCGAAACGCTGCTGGCTAATTCTGCCGGTACCTATAATCTGCTGAAAGTCGCCGATGGGGAGAAGGCCAAATTCCTCTATGCGTCAACCTCTGAAATCTATGGTGATCCGCTGGTATCTCCTCAGCCGGAGAATTATTTCGGCAACGTCAATCCCAATGGCCTGCGTTCGGTCTATGACGAGGGGAAGCGGTTTGGTGAGGCTATGACATTCGGTTTCCGGCGAAAATTTGGCGTCAATGCCCGGATTGTCCGGATCTTTAACACCTATGGTCCCAACATGCAAGAAGATGACGGACGTGTAGTATCCAACTTTATCGTCCAGGCGCTGTCAGGTGGAGGGATTACTATCTATGGTGACGGGTCACAAACGAGAAGTTTTTGTTTTGTGTCGGATATGATCCAGGGGCTGACGCAGGCGATGTTTCATGAAGGAACTGAGGGAGAGGTTTTTAATCTGGGAAATCCGGACGAGCGAACCGTTTTGGAACTTGCTACAATGATAAAGAAGATGACGGGATCGAATTCACAGATTGTTCATGAGGAACTTCCCGAGGGGGATCCTGCGAGGCGGAAACCTGATATAACCAAGGCAAAACGCCTACTTTCATGGGAGCCGAAAGTAAGTTTGGAGCAAGGCCTTGAAAAGACGATAGAATATTTTAAAGGATCGATGAAGAAATTACCATGAAAATAGTTGTCATCATACCGACATATAACGAAAAAGAAAATATTTCCCGCATGCTGGTCACGCTTGAGAAAGAAGTCTTCCCTCAGATCAAAAATCACGAGATGTCTATCCTGGTGGCTGATGATAAATCGCCAGACGGGACACAGGACGAAGTCAAGAAAGTTGCGAAGGACTACAAGAATATCGAACTTATCGAAGGCAACAAAGAAGGCCTGGGTGCAGCCTATGCCAGGGCCATGAAATACGCCATGAACAAGATGGGCGGCGGGGCAGTCATAGAACTTGATGCGGATTTCCAACACGACCCGCATGATGTCGTACGACTTGTCGCGGCTATGGACGAGGGATATGACTACGTCATCGGCAGCCGCTATGTCCCGGGAGGCAAGATACCCAAGGAATGGGGGTTTTACCGGAAATTTATCAGCTTTTATGGCGGGAGTGTATTTGGTCGTGCGGTGCTCTGGCTTTGGGGAATCCATGATGTGACGTCAGGGTACAAGCTTACCAGGACAGAGTACCTCAAAAAGGTTGATCTCGATCATCTCTACTCCAAATACTATGCTTACAAAATTCATATACTCCACGACATAGTGAAAATGGGCGCTAAGGTTAAAGAAGTCCCGATAATTTTTTACGAAAGACAGAAAGGGTCAAGTAAAATTGAGCAGAAAGACCTTTTCGATTCATTTTATGTAGTTCTCAGATTGCGTGTGATGGACTCGGAAAAGTTTATCAAGTTTCTGGTCGTCGGAGGAGTTGGGTTTATCCTCAACGCAGTGATTTTGAGATTAGGTGTGGAATATGTTCATTGGAATCCATCTATCGCCAATCTCGCAGGGGCTGCACTGGCAATTTTTTCCAATTACAACTTTAACAATCTCTGGACATTTAATGAGAGTAAGATCACGAGTCTGAGAGCCTATTTTTATAAGATGCTACAATTTTACCTCACATCCGCTTTTGGCGTTATATTCATTCAGACGGGGACGATATTTTTGGGAGACAAGTTTTTGGGACGAAAGAATTATTTTATTTATTTTCTTTTCGGGACAGGTCTTCTTTTAATCTGGAACTTCACGATTTATAACAAAATCATCTGGCGTAAAAAATCACCCGTTGCCTAGTTTCACTGCTGCATGAAAAAGGTATTTGCATTCATCCAAACGCCATCCGGAATTGTCCTTACAATTATTCTAATCCTCTCGGCGTTCCTCAGGCTATACAAAATTGCTGATTATATGACCTTTCTCGGGGATGAGGGGAGAGATGTTCTGGTGGTTCGCGACATTCTCATGGGGCATCTGACGCTACTTGGACCACGGGCGTCAGCCGGAGACTTTTATACCGGGCCTATTTACTACTATTTCATGGCTCCGTTTCTGTGGCTTTTTAATTATGATCCTGTTGGTCCGGCGGTGATGATTGCCCTGCTTGGGATCATCACCGTCTTTTTAACATTTTATATAGGCAGGAAGTTTTTTGGTGTCAACGCAGGGCTGATAGCAGCTGCACTCTACGCCGTCTCGCCGCTTGTCATTGCGTATTCCAGATCTTCCTGGAACCCAAATCCAATGCCTTTTTTCTCGCTGGTCATCCTGCTTGTTCTCTATAATGCGCTCAAAAATAAATCGTGGAAGTATTTTGTCTCAGTCGGGGTATTGTTTGGCATCGCCTTTCAGCTGCATTACATCGAGGTGGCGTTTGGGGTAGTAATCGGGTTTTTCCTGGCCGTTGGGACCATCGTGGAGGAAAAAACAAAAAGATTTTTATCACTTCTGGCACGATTTAGTTTGCTGATCGGCGGTTTTATTGTCGGGTATTCGCCTTTCCTGGCATTTGAGGTGCGGCACGGGTTTCCTAACCTCAGGACTATCTTCAACTTCGTGTTTTCCAAAGATCTCTCTAGCGGATACGTCACCCATCAGTCATTTTTCTCAACCGTAGCGGATGTTTTTTTTCGCCTATTTAGCCGGCTTGTGATGCAGTTGCCGTCACCCGGCTTTAGCGGTACTTCACGTCTTATCTGGGACGGCCTGACTCTGATCCTCGCTGTGTTGTCTGTGGCGTTTCTTTTTAAAGTGAAGAATAAGCTTGCCGTTGTTATGTTTGCTGCGTGGCTTTTCTTTGGAGTGGTTCTGTTTGGCTTTTACAAAAAACCCATATATGACTACTACTTTGAGTTTATGTTTCCACTGCCATTCCTTTTGGTTGGAAACTTTCTGGGGCAGCTTACTCTGGTGAAGTTCTGGCATAAATTCATGTTGTCTCTTTCAGTCGTTCTCTTTCTTGTCCTCTTTCTCATCAATTTTGCCGGTATGCCGTTTCGCTATGCGCCAAACAAACAAAAAGACCAGATGAAAGATATAGCTCAATTTGTCCTCTCAAAAACTGATGGTAAAGCGTTTAATTTCGCGCTTCTAGC
>JAKAMH010000087.1 GCA_021813005.1 bacterium | reverse complement strand
CATTCAAACTTTAAAAGTGAACTTTTTAGCTAGTGCCGCGTTTGACGCGGCCTGTCATTCAAACTTTAAAAGTGAACTTTTTAGCTAGTGCCGCGTTTGACGCGGCCAACAATTTGCGTAAATGTCTCCGGGTCGTTTACCACTAGATCACTTAAAATCTTCCTATCCAACTCAATATTTGACTTTTTTAAGCCATTCATAAACTTACTGTAGGACATATCTCGCAGTTTGGCGGCCTCACCGATACGTGTGATCCAGAGTGCCCGGAAATCACGCTTGCGAAGTTTCCGCCCGTGATACGCATAAGCACCGGCGTGCAGGAGTGCTTCTCTTGCCACCTTGGTGAGCCGGCTTTTTGTTCCACGATACCCTTTTGTCTGCTCAAAAAGCTTATTATGTTTTCGTCTTGATACAATTCCTCGTTTAACTCGTGCCATAGGTTAGTTTTTCACTTTATGAACTCTGTTAGGCTTCACCCAACATCTGTTTAATCTTCTTGGCGAAAAGTCCGGTCATCTGTCCCGGCTCCTTATGCCGTCTAATACGGCTGTTCGTTTTTTTTGATTTGTTATGACTATTATATTGATGCTCAAACATCACTTTTCCGGTTTTGGTAACCTTAAAGCGTTTTGATACTGATTTATTAATTTTTTTCTTTGTCATTTTTCTTTCTTTCCGCCGAGAGCATTGCCACCATCTGCCTGCCCTCAAAGTGCGGTTCCCTATCTACTTTGGAAATTTCTGCTAGTTCTGTAATTACCTTTTGTAATACGTCTTTGCCAAATTCAGAGCGGGTAATTTGCCGTCCCTTGAATTTGACAACAAAACGCACTTTGTCTCCGTCACCCAAAAACTCCCGCGCCCGCCTCACCATGACCTGAAGATCGTTGTCGGACATAAATGGTCCGAGTCTAACCTCTTTTGTCTCGCTATTTTTTGCCTTTCGTTTCTCTTCTCGCCTCTTCTTGTCCTCTTGATATAAAAATTTCTTAAAATCAATAATCCGGGCAACCGGCGGGTTGGCTGTGGGCGCAATCTCGACCAAATCAAGTTCCTGCTCCCGTGCCAGACGCAGGGCTTCGTCTCTTTGTATGACACCGATTTGCTTTGCGTCAGCCCCTATCACCCGAAGCTCTCTGGCCCGAATCCGCTCGTTCGTCCGGTAAAACTTTCTCTCTTGTCTTTGCTTCGATTTATATGCCAATTTCTTCCTTCAGTTTGCGAGCCAACTCAGAGATCTTTACTTTTCCCAGATCATCTCCGGCAAGCGTCCGCACAGAAACAACCTCTTCGGCGATTTCTTTGTCCCCTATTATACCCATATATGGTACTTTTTGTAAAGTAGATTCCCTGATCTTGGCTTGAAGCCGTTCTGAGCGGATGTCCGTTTCCGCCCGTAAGCCCGCCCTTGTCAGCTCTTCTGCAAGTGCCTTCGCCTTACCGTTATGCTTATCCGAGATAGGCAAAAGCATGATCTGGACGGGTGCCAGCCAAAGAGGAAAAGCGCCGGCATAGTGTTCCGTTAAGATACCGATAAAACGCTCGAACGACCCGTAAATGGCGCGATGCATGACGGCCGGGGTTACCTCATCCCCCTGATCGTTGATGTACGTTAGCCCGAAATTCTTTGGCTGCTGGAAGTCAAGCTGAATAGTTCCGGTTTGCCACTCTCGACCGAGCGAATCTTTCATGAGTATATCTACTTTGGGGCCGTAAAATGCCCCTTCTCCCTCCGCTTCAAAGAATTCGCGTCCAGATTTTTCAAGCACAGATCTCAAGGCAGTTTCGGCTACGTCCCAGTCTCCGGCCTCCCCCATAAATCCTTCCGGGCGAGTACCGAAGCGAAGCCGGTAGGTCAGATAAAATGGCTTATACAGCTCTGCGGTAAGGGCCATGATCTCCTGAAACTCAGTTTCTATCTGGTCAACCCGGATGAAAACATGGGCATCGTCTTGGCGGAACTCACGTGTCCTAAAGAGACCATTGAGCGTACCGGATAGTTCAAATCTGTGCAGAACATCCGTGTCAGAAAGCCGAAGCGGTAGATCGCGGTAGGACCTTGTTTTTGAGCCGAAGATAATCATGGCATTGGGGCAGTTCATGGGCTTGATGCCGAATACTTCTGTACCCTCAAGTGCTTCTTGAGATTCGCCTCGAAGGTAGCTCATCGGTGAGACAAACATATCGTCTCTATAGTGTGTCCAGTGGCCGGAAGTGAGATACAGGGCTTTTTTGTTGAGAAGCGGTGTCGCGACCTCTTTATACCCGTATCGCCTATGCAGGTCACGGTTAAATGCATAAAGCGTATTATAAAGTAAAAGTCCTTTTGGAAGCCAGTAGGCCATGCCGGGGGAAGTCTCGTGAAACATAAAAAGGTCAAGCTGCAGCCCAAGTTTTTTGTGGTCCCGTTTCCGTGCTTCCTCAAGCATGGCGAGATAGTCGTCAAGCTCTTTTTTTGTTGGGAAGCAGGTGCCATAAATACGGGTGAGCATTTTGTTTTTTTCACTCCCCCTCCAGTAGGCTCCGGCAATGCTCATGAGTTTGAAAGCGCCAATATCCTCGACAGGATTTTCGCTGTGACCTCCCCGGCAGAGGTCCTCGAATCCGCCAGCTGGCGGACCAGCCTTGTAGAGAGTAATTTTCTCCCCTTTCTTGACGATCTCGTCAATCAGCTCAAGCTTGAAGGGATTGTCCTTGTATATCTCTCGCGCTTCTTTTTCCGACACTTCTCTGTGGGTAAATCCTGTCCATGTCTTCAGGATCTCCCCCATCTTCTTCTCAATTTTTGGGAAATCTTCGTCTGAAAGGCGCCCCCCGAGGTCAAAGTCATAGTAGAATCCATCCTCAATCGCCGGACCGATGGTGAGTAAAGTATCTGGGTACAATGCCAATACGGCCGCAGCCAACAAGTGGGCTGTTGAATGACGGAGGTTATTTAAATTTTGATCATTGTTATTTCCCATACATAATACATGATACTAAATACCAAATACTTTTTGTAGGCTGTACTATAGCAGATTCGAGCCTCAATGAGAAGTCGGAAAAGCGATTATCGAAGCACGCTGTTGCTTTGTAGTACGTAATGCATGACACTCGCCACAAACGAACCGACAAGAGGGACAAAGTTAATGCCCCGTATGAGGAAGCCGACGACAGTCAAAATTAATGAAACACCAATCGTGGCTCCAAGTCCCCAGACAATCCCCCCGAGGAAATTATTGAGAAGCATTCTTCCGAGCGGCCGTTCAACGCGCTCTAGCGGTTCTAACATAAGCTAAGTATAAATGAGGGTGACTGAAGTTGCAAGAATTCAGAGGCCGAGTTCTTGAGAAATTGACTGCATGGCGCGGAGTGTGATGCCGACGAATTCGGGAAGCGGAATATTGAGCCTGGATTCACATAGCATGATCGAATCCCTGTCCGCACCTTTGGCAAATGACTTTTCTTTCATCCGGTTGAGGACAAACTCAGGAGTGATTGAGGCAAGCTTTTTGTCAGGGTGTATGAGTGCTGCCGCAACTATCAGTCCCGTCAGCTGATCGCAGGCGGTTATTGCCCAGTCCATCATGCTCTGCGGCTGAACTTTGGTCCTCTGATAATTATGTGATTTTATCGCGTAGGCTACGTCATCTGGAATAATATTTGGCTCCTTCTCAAAAAGAAGAAGACCGTGTATCTCAGGCTGACCCTTGGCCAATTCATAATCAGCATCATGAAGCAGTCCTGTGATACCCCATTTTTCCTCATCCTGCTCGTTATATTCACCGGGAGGAGTTAATCTTTCGTAGAGTGCCTGCATAGTGATTTCGGTGGCAAGACAATGCTTGATAAGGTTCTGGTTTTTAAGGTATTTGGTAAGGATCTGGTAGGCAAAATCGCGTGTCATATAGCAATCCGGTAGAGTTGACCCCGCTCAGCGGGGTAAGTTTTCTTCACATGTGGACCCAAGTGGACTCGAACCACTGACCTTTGCAATGTCAATGCAACGCTCTAACCAACTGAGCTATGGATCCAAACACTGCGGCAGGTATCACTGCACCACTTCCGCCCACCTACGCCTAAGTGTAGCGGGGCGAGTGGGTCTAGACTCTGCCAAAGGCGGATCAGCCTTTGGCTGAAGCTGAGCTACAGCTCCACGTGTGCTGATATTCTAGCAAATGCGCCATTTGAATACAATTACTTGACAAACGACCGGTGCTTGACATCA
>JAKAMH010000086.1 GCA_021813005.1 bacterium | reverse complement strand
TGACGGGTCATAGGGCGGATCGGGATAGTTCACCAGCCAGGCTTCCTCGTCCCCTGTGTTTTCAAGGCCTGTGGCAACATCTTTGGGGATGAACATGCGCTGCGGATTTGCGGCGTCAAGGTCTGTGACTGTCTTCTCCCATCTATCGCCGACTCGTTCATACGTCGTAATACGCATCTTGCCTTTAAGGCAGACATAACGCGCAGCCCGTACGCGGTGCAGGTGATAGCCTTTGAAGGCTCCGGGTATAGCCGCTGTCAGATAGACCTCTGTCTTCCGGCCTGTTTCCTTGTCTTTAAAAAGCTCTATAAGAAACCCATTTTCCTCTCCTGAGTGGTCCTTTGTCTGCACTTTCTTTGCCGGTTCAATATGTACATTACTCACTCGAGACATCTCCTTTTTTCTTTGCCCAGTAACTATTTGAGACATACAAGCTATCGAAAGTCCCCGCGTCACTCCAAAAACCATTGAGCTCTGCCCAACCGAGCTTTCCGTCTTGGATGTAGGCATTGTTAACATCTGTTATTTCCAACTCTCCGCGAGCTGAAGGCTCAATTCTTTTGATTATTTCAAAAACGTGTTTGTCATACATATATAAGCCTGTTACCGCCATATCTCCATCCGGCTCCTTCGGCTTTTCGTCAATCCGGATTACTTTCTGCATATCCTCTTTGTCAAAAACAGCTATACCAAACCGCTGTGGGTCAGGCACCCTCTTGAGGAATATCAAGGCTCCTTCAGTAAAATCTCTTACATTCCCGGAAAGATCCGCATCTGTCGTATTGTCTCCTAGAATAACCATAACACTGTCGCCGTCAGCAAAATCCTCGGCGAGAGACAACGCATCGGCAATTCCACCGTCCGGTTTCTCCTGATAGGCATACTCCAGATGCCGAACACCAAGTTCTTTACCATTTTTCAAAACACCCAAAAAATGCCCCACGTGTGGTCCGCTTGTAACAATCAAGATATCTGTGACTCCCGCGTTTACAAGTGTCTCGATGGGATAGTAGATCATCGGCTTATCATAAACCGGAAGTAGATGCTTGTTGGTTACATGCGTCAGGGGATATAGTCTTGTCCCGAGTCCTCCTGCTAAAATTACGCCTTTCATTGTCTTTATTGTATCAAAAGAAACACAAGTGTGATACCAAGTGTCCCAATAAGAACATATTCTACCACAATCTGTGTAGTCAAATCATGCTGCCTGTAGTGATGCAGCAATGCCCAAGCGACATAAAACAGCGTTGCCAAGACTACAACAGACATTTGCAGTCTCGGGTCATAAGATACTCCGGACAGCAGCCAAAGGCTGAGTATTAACACTGCCAACAGAACTCCATGATAAGCAATGTGGGTTCTTACCCGTTCTTTCATCTACAAAATCACCCCTCTCCCAAAGATAAACACAACGGCTAGTATGATTGCCAGATATATCAGGTGGTCAACATTATGTGAGGCAACCCGGATAATTTTCCGTCTCTCAATTATTACCAGATCCAAAAGCAGAATCATGACGAAAAGACTAATGACGATCACTGCCATGTTGTGAGTTAAAGATTTGCTGTCGATGAAGGGCTTATTGTTAAATGACGCAACCAGCACATTACCGGATACTGTAGCCTCATTTACCTGTGCTGGAGCAGGAGAAGGTGTCGGGGTGAATTCGGTTTTGGCAATTACCGGCGAGATAACCGGACTGGAGGTCGGATATGAAACCGGTGTCGGCGGCGGGGGAGACGCATTTGACGTCGCAACTGCGGGCTCACCGGCAATGTATCGCTTGCCGAATTCTTCTACCACAAGCACCGTCTCGTCACCTGTCAGTGTCCCTGTCTTTATGGCAAATCCCACATCCTGATAGTTGGGAGAGAGCATGTTTTCTCTATGAGACGGGCTATTCATCCAGGCGTTGACCACTGAGTCCGCTGTGTCATACCCGCGCGCTAAGTTTTCCCCTGCATAGAGATAGTTGTACCCCGCTCCTTTGATAAAATCCCAGGGCGTTGTGCCACTTGGCGAGATATGTGCCCAATAGTTGTTGACAAACATATCCTGTGCCTTTCCGGCCGCCGCCTGCATAAGTTCACCATCAAGCCGGAGAGGAGGAAGGCCATTTGCCTGCCTATCCTGATTGGTAATCCGGAGCAAGTCATCTACAGAAATATTGGCTGCTACTCCAAGAACAGCGGGTGCATGCCTTCGAGTTTGTGAAACAAAGAATTGGGAGGCGAGAAGAAGAGCGATTATAAGCAGCAGGCTCTTGTTATGAAGAAATTTGGCCCGGTGATTATTTGACTCTCGTGGCAGAAATAGGTGCAGCAATTTATTCATAGTTCACTCCCATCATAGCATGGAGCGACTAGGAAAAAGAAGTGATTATTCGTAGACCGGCTCTTCCGATACTCCCGGTGCATGTTGGTTAATCGAAATACCGTACAATCTGCCCAGCACATTGGCCACACTGAGCCCAACTCGGATTCCGGTAAAAGAGCCTGGACCTCGATTTACCTCGATTGCCGACACATCTGTAAGTTTTTTCCCGTGTTTCCTGAGTACCTTTGTAACAAGCGGGAGCACAACTTGGGCTTTTTGCCTTGCCAGTCGGACAGTGTGCAGATCCTTCTTACCGTCGATGCTGCATCCGACAACAACTTCTTTATTGTTTGTCGTGTCAATAATAAGTTCAAGCATATTCTTTAAGATTTAATCTTACAGCCCCCTCCCGAAGAATTTTCCAAGGTCTTCTTGTACAGTCGAGGACTGTTGAAGGCAAGCTGCCTCCGCACACTCCTTCCAGTACCATATCTACTTGTTTGACGATGCGCGGATCAAGCGTGCTCTTGTGAAACGGCGTTTTCCCGCCTGAAGGATTCGCGGAAGATCCGACAATCGGCACACCAAGTCCCCGAATTACTTCTCGAATTACGACGTGACTGGGCACTCTTACGCCTATAGTGTCTCCTCCGCCCCGGATGTCAGGCACGATATTGCCCGTGTAGGTGGGCAATACAATTGTAAGTCCTCCCGGCCAGTAACGATCCATAAGTTTTTTTACGTTATTATCTACTATGTCTACATACTGCTTGACCATGGTGATATCGCTGGCGAGGATAGGCATAGCTTTATTTTTGGGCCTCCCCTTAATTGTCAAAAGACGTTCTACTGCCTTGGGATCATCAATTCTGCAGCCGATACCATAGGCTGTATCTGTGGGAAAGATAACGACGCCACCTCTATTTAAGATTTCTATGGTTTGTCTAATTTTATTATTCATACTTTATTCTCAATGCTTATTTCTCTTTCCGTATCTGATTTATGTACGAGGTGTATATTTGTTCGTTTAGCGGGTAATATGCCGACAATTTGCGCCGGCCATTCAATAACCACCATGCCGCCCGGATCCAGTAAAAGATTCTCTATGCCAAGTGCCTGTATGTCTCTTGCTTCCTGAGTCCGGTACAGGTCAAGGTGATGGAGAAGTGGATGTATTTTATTTTTTGTCCGATAGGTTTTATGTATAAGAAATGTCGGGGAGTTTACTTTTCCCTCTACCCCCAGCGCGCGGGCAAGCCCCTGTGTAAACGTTGTTTTTCCTGAACCAAGATCACCCTGCAGCGCAATTACCGCGTTTTCCGGCAAAGTATTTACAAGCTCTACAGCCACCTGCTGCGTTTCATCCGGTGAATGCGTCACTATTTTTTTCATGCATTTCTCCTTTGTATCCAGAGGACAAGTATACCACATCCTATAAGACAAACACCTCCCAGGGTCAGGAACCAAAATACAAACGCATTCTTATTTTTCTTGCGGGAACCCTGAGTGAGTATTTGACTTGGACGGGGCGTCGGGGTTTCGGTAAGTAAGGCTGACTGCGTACTTGCGGCTGAAGGTGAGGCGGAAGAAGCATAATCCATTTCTGCCAGTACAAATGCCTCCTCGGGCGTCGTGCTCAGCAAAGATTTAGTCTCTCGGGTAGGCGTCGGAGGGACTTTTGTCGGGACAGGGGTATGTGTTGGCCTAAGAGTAGGCGTAGGCTTGGAAGTGGCAGTTGGTATTTCTGTCGGAACCGGTGTACTGGTCGGGATAAAAGGGGGGCTATTTGGATCCCCTTTGGTTGCTGACTGAAGAATGGAGAAGCTACCCGATCCATCAGGATACCTGCCTACTGATACCTCCGGTCCGGGATCATCAGAAAAACTTGTACTATCAACGATAGTACCACTTGGGTCAAAGAGTGCAACTATATCGCCATCGTTATTCAGAAAAGACGTCGTCTCAAAGACGT
>JAKAMH010000085.1 GCA_021813005.1 bacterium | reverse complement strand
ATACTGTCCGGCTGGGTGGAGGGATTCTTGTAGCCATCGACAATGAAATCTCGCCCGGCACTGTACATACCCTCAACCTGGGGATCAGGGGGACAGGCAGGAGTGGTACCGACGCTTCGGTCAACGATGATATCGCCATTGGCCACAAAGGTAGCTGTAGACGTGCTGGGCACCAGAATCTTTCCCTTGATTGTCAGGCCGGTATTTTTGGGATTGTCAAACAGGAAAACATAGTTCTTGCCCGCGGGGAAGGTATAGGCGTTCAGTGTGACGGCCCCGTGGGCGATATACACGCCGTTTGGCAGATTGGCAGGAAAAGTACAGTTTGTAAGTCCTCCGGAAGCACAAACACTAGTCATATCCGTCGGGGTAATGCCACTCTGTTGCAGTTTGTTGGATAAGGCTGAATATGACATGGGAAGCAAGTTGCCGGATCCCGCGTAATACACCTCGGGGTATACCGTCCCGCCGACGATCCAGTTGGTAGTTGAGGCTTGTCCGCTGCCAAGGTTTGAGGAGGCATCACCTGTATACAGAACACCCGGCTCTGTGACACTGCCTCCGCTGGTCACCGCATAGGCGCCGCCGCAGGAAACATCTGCCGTGGAGGAGATGGTATTGGTGATACCGTTATCGATACGGACATCCCCACCGCTTTTTATCTGGTACCACGGCTTGTTCTGCTTTGCAAGTCCAAAATCCAGATTAACTATACTACCTCTTCCGCCGGGAGCACAGGTACCGCTGTCAGTACAGGAACTGCCAACAGTACAATTGGTTGAACAGTCAGAGGGGGATCCAGCATTTCCCACAGAGACGGAAAATGAGGGCGGAGGTCCGTTTTGGGGATAAGACATAGTGTAGCCTGAGGGCGGCAAGAGGGAGACGGTGTACGTACCGGGGTAGAGGGTGGGTGAGGTGTAGGCGCCGCCGGATGTCGTGGTCGTTTGAGACGCTGCTGGAGAGGAGCCGGACGGCATACAACATACCCCCCCTCTCGAGCAAGAGTAAGAGGTGGTTGTAGTCCCTCCCTCCGTAGCGCATGTGCCGTTGCTATCCGTACAAATGCCCCCCTGCGTGTGGCACTCGGTAGGGTCCGGCGTAAAGGTGACGGTTAGATTACCGGCAGTGTAGTTTGACTCTCCGGCGTCTTTCTTGAAATTACCATTGGCATCGATATAGACATTACCGGAAATAGTGTTGCCTTTGTTGAAGCCAAGGTTAACCATATTGTTGAGGCCGGGCAGAGGATACGAAGCTGAAGGAGTGATATTGCCACTCGTGTCCATCGTGATCTTAAGCGGCCTGAAGCCAGTGGTCACATAACCGGGCGGCAAGGCGGCTGTAAGTGTAAGATACTGTACAGGAGAAATCTTATATACCCTAAAACTGTACCCAGGGTATGAATTTAGGCCAAATGTGAGATAAGTTGGGATTGTCGTTACCGTTTGTTCGGCGTCTCCTGAGACTTGTATTGTAACCGTACTGTCTTTATATCCCTGCTCCAGTGGGCCGCCGAGAACTTGCCAGTCCCAGTACCCGTTCCAGTTGCTGTCGACAAACACTACTCCTCCCACCGTATTCCAGTACCCGTCAGTGTTGGGACTGTATGAACTGCCGCTCGGACAGCTGCACTTGCCGGAGGCTCCGGAGTATGAGCACCCGGTATTACAGTAGGGAGGGCTTTTAGGTCCGAGCGGAAACCCATTGGTGGCAATGACAAAAAAAGTCATCAGATTGGCGACAATGAGGAGAACAAAAAGAGAGCCAGTAACCACCATGGGTGATCCGGGGGAAAAGGCTCTTTTTGAGAGTAGCGTTGATACGACCGCAACACTGCTTCGTAAACGAGAAAATAATCTATTGCACGCAGCAAGCATAGCACGTAATCTGCCGATTATCTTTACGTTAGCATTTGTCCAGGTTTCCTGTCAATTACACTTATTGCTCCGAGGTATATTTCTGTCTATACTTATCCGTATGCGCCGGATACACAGGCAGTTCTTTCTGGTTGGCTTTACGCTGCTTCTTCTCGCGGAGGGATTGGGTTTGGGGAGTCATACCATGGTGCTCTACGGTCTTATCGCTCTGCCGTTTTTTTTATTCCTCCTCAGCTATATCGCTCAGGAGAGATTGGTAGTCCCCGTGAGGCTAACTCTTGTCTACCTGCTTTTTCTTCTCCTGTCAGGCGTCTCAATTTTCTTCTCGGTTAACATGCAGCGCACATTTGAATACTTGTTGCTTATGATAAGCTGCTATCTTTTCTTCCTCTATGCCTACAACCATAAAGACGCGGCGGCCCAAATGGTCAAAATTCTTGTCTGGGTGGGCTTCTTTTTTGCTCTTTTCTCCGTCATCTTCCGGATATTTAATCTGGGACTCTGGCCGCTCTTCTCCGCGCTGGACGGCAGCCAGTTTGTCTATCCGCTTTTTGGGTCTCATAACCACCTGGGGGACTTTCTGCTTATACCGCTTATCGTTTTCCTCTACGCTTTACTTAAAAAAAGTCTCAGGCTGGAGACCTTTCTTGCCTTTCTGCTCGTTTTTATTTTCTTTATTTTCTCTTACTCAAAATCCGCCTATCTTGATCTGCTTTTGGCGGGAACCGGTCTGTTTTTCTACATCAGACAGCAGCGGGGAGTCGTCCTCTCCGGACGGCTGGTCTCACTCCTGGCATTTATAGTAATCGTCGTGCTGGGATTTTTCTTTATCACGGTAAAAGACCTCAACAGTCTGCCGCCTTTCTCCTCATTGCGGCTCTACGCCCAGAACAGTCAGACGCTCTCTTCACGAACGGTTGATTCGGGCAGGTTTGACTTTGTGACGCAGGGCCTCAAGTCGGTCGCGGCCCATCCGCTTTTTGGTATTGGTGCCGATAATTTTCTCTATGCCTCAATGAAGTACGTGGATCTTTCTTACTGGACATTTACCTCGCATAACCTGTTTTTTGATGCCGCGGTCGGACAGGGCGTTCTCGCTTCAATGCTCCTCCTGCTCTTCTTTGGCATCATACTGATCAAGAGCAGGAAAACGCTGGTGTACTTCCTCTTCCTCGCGGTTCTCCTGAACTTCCAAACAGACTACACGTTTCTTATCTCATCTTTTTTGGTACTCCTGTTTATTTTGGGGGGATTTGTCTACGAGGAGAAAAAGGAGATCGCGGCTCCGTTGGTCCTGCTCATCTCCTTCCTGCTCTTGTTCGTGGTGCAGGATATATTTCTGAGTGGCTATCTGGCAGACGGCGGAAAATACAGCAAATCCCTGGCGCTTTATCCGCTACAAGCAGGTTCATATGAGCCGCTTATCAATGACTACCAAGCAAGCGGAAATACGGGACAGGCAAACCACTACCTTATGGAATATCTCCGTTATTTCCCGGGTGATCCGTCCACGCTTTCTTACGCCGGGTCGTTTTATGAGAAACAGCGGGATCTTAAAAACGCGAAGAAATACTATCAGGCGTCATATGAGGCTTATGCCTTTGGGAATTTACAGGTAACTGAAAAGCTGTATGCCATGCACCTGGTTGACGAGGGCTCGCAGTCAGCCAAAAGGTTCGCGGATTCATTCTTCAAGCATGTGGAGCAGGTTGAGAAGGCGGGAGGTCTGCCGCTTGGATATCGCCTCGAGGTCAGCAAATTCTGCCAGCGTGTCTACCGCCTCCACTGCCCATACCTGTTTGAGTTCTAGGGATAAACGCTACTTGATAAATAGTTTCGGTATGAACGTCATAATCTTTCCGCAAAACATACGCATGTGATATTTTACGCAAGATACTTGTTTATCAAATCAATAAAAAACTGCTTCACTTCCTCCGGGGAAGGTAACGGCTGCCGGTTAACCGGTATAATCGTCAAATTGAGAAGATCGGTGAAATAGACAAGTTGTTCCAGGAAGAGCTTTTCATCGAATATGCCTTGGTAAAGCTGTTTTGTGATTTTGATTAGATCAGGAAATGAGATGTAATCTTTTTTAAGTATGGTATACAGATCAAAGTAGTCCCTATATTCGCCCCGTCTGCCAACTGTATAGGCTTTTTGGCAGGCGATATCTTGCACAGTAAACAGGCGGAAATTTTCTTTTACATTTAACGGCGGGTATGCATGGCTGAAGGGATAATATAAAAAAGTCACCTTAACATCGTCTCTTGTAAAAAACGTTAACTCGTCTTCTGAATCGACCGAGATGCTGGCTATCCGGATGGCTTGTGATAATTTTTCCAGGAAATTTTTGGCAATGTGCTCTTGGGAAAAGAAATCAAAATCAAATGATTTACGGTGGCCAATTTGCAATGCCAA
>JAKAMH010000084.1 GCA_021813005.1 bacterium | reverse complement strand
GATCATATGAGCCGCGGAGGATCACATGACTTGGCGTCTCTTGTGGCGGAACGTATCCTTAACTATGCTGTTCCCTATCCCATTGGATATGAGTTTATGCTTATCGGCGGTAAGAAAATGTCATCCTCCAAAGGGCGTGGGTTTGCTGCCTCGGATATTTTGGAGATTTTACCTCCCGAGCTGGCACGATTCTTAATCGTCCGCCTGGATATCAAAAAACAGTCCAACTTTGATCCGTCAGAACCTGAAATAATTCCAAAATTGTTTGATGATTACCAAAAAGCTGCGGATGCATACTTTGAAAAAACAGATGAGGATCTGGCCCGCGTTTTTGAACTATCCCAGATTGGTAAGGCAAAAAAACCGCCGGCTCTCCGTTTTACAACGCTGACGCAGTGGGTCCAGATGCCCAACATGCAAACAGAAATCGAGAAGGAAGGGCTCGGTGATTGGGCAACCTACGCTCGGGTATGGGTTGATCGTTTCGCGCCGGAGGAGGATAAGTTTATCGTTCAGGACAAGATGCCCGGGGGAGTGTCGGACTTGTCTGAAACACAGAAAGTATATCTGCATGAAATTGCGGCAAAAATTACGACAGCTGCCTCTCCGGAGGCTATGCAGCAAGTCCTTTATGATACCGGCAAAGAGATGGGGCTTTCTCCCAAGGATGCATTTGGAGCAATCTATATGGCGCTTATCGGTAAGACGTATGGTCCCAAAGCTGCCTGGCTTATCACGTCGCTTGATGCACAGTTTGTCAAAAACCGTTTCCTTTCTGTTTAATCTCCATTGTGGACAGTGAGTTGCCTGAGGAAAATATTGTAGTCGATCTGGTCAACTTTACCGTCGTCATTGAGATCTGCATTTTGTCTTTGACTGTCATTGCAGGTTCCCAAACTACCGGTATAGCAGTCAATGATCAGCTGATAGTCAATAATATTGAGCCTGTTATCTCCGTTCACGTCTCCCCCGGTAAGAGAGAGTTCGGGGAGGGTGAACTGTGTAGCGCTGGAATACTGGATTGGAACAGGATACAGCCTGTGTAGGTATCCGGGAACTATAGCCTTGATGGTATAGAGGCCGGGGGAAAGAGATGTACCGGGAATGACTCCTGTAAATATCTTTTGGCTACTGTCATATGTCACGTCCCCGGTATAAGTTGCCGCCTGCTGCATAGCTGAATTAAACAGCTGAAGCGTTACTCCGCGTGTCAGGTGGAGCGGTGTATTTGATCCATCTATGCCACCAAGCGCCAGGGAGATAGCAAACGAGAAGCCACTATCGCCTGCCGTCTGTGTTGGGACAGGGTTTAGCGTAGGTGTTACGGACAGAGTGTCGGTAGGACCGGGTGTCGGTGTTGTCGAAACTGAGCCGGGGATAGTCACCTGAGCGGTAAGTGCGGTACTTGTTACTCCTGTCACTGTTATTTTTATACCTGAGTATGTGTAGGACTGGTTAAGCTGCAGTGCATGTTTGAGTCCGACAATGTTGGGGGCGGTGAGAAGCAGTGCCGACTTATTCAGTGGTTCCTGGATATGAAGGAGTGCTCCCGTATATACATTGGTGTTGGGATCAAGTTGTTTGTACGTGGCGTCAACGCCTATCGGTTGTCTGTATGAAACGTAGAGAAAGTTATTATCGGGAGTTGGAATTTTGAGGACCATTGGTCCGGATGTCGCAGTTTCCAGGGGAGAGATTGTATATGATCCGCTGGCTGTAATGGTCTGTACATTACCTGAGCCAAGCCAGCCAAGCGTTTCTTTATCGAAAGCGTTCATACCAAGTCCGATATTTCCCATGATACTGTAGGGATCAGCATATTCATCGAGGGTACAACTGGTTGAGCCAAATGGTGTACAAACAAGTGTGCCGGCGTGTCCCAGTCCCAGGCTATGTCCGAGCTCGTGACCGACAATCTGGAGTACGTCACTGTCGGCGTTGACAAGAGACATGGAAAGCGGTACCTGCCCCTCCTGTGTTGTTGCCATACCCTCGCCTATCGTAGACTCTCCTTTCCACTGGCAGTTACTTCCGTAAGGAGCAAAGACGAGCAATCTGTGATAGTTGTTGAAATCTACCTGTGGGTCGACTGCTTGGATCACTGCATTTTCGATACCTACCAGATCAGTACAGGTAGAATTTATGGGGAGCGGGATCCATCCTGGGAGTAGGTTGCCGCTCCAGGAGGTCTTACCAAGCGATACGTCTTTGTAAAAGTTATTAACATCAGTAAAGACAGTGGAGTTGACAGTGTTGCGGTCGAGTGAAGGCTGGGTGGTATTTTGAAAATTTGCGAGAATCACAATCAGTTTTTGGTCGCCAATACTGTCGATTTTACCGATCGATCCGGAGGTAGTAGAGGCAGCGAAGTTGGATGGATTACTTGTGTCAACGAGCATATTGTTATCAAGCATGTAGCCCTGAGCCGAGATCTTGCTTCCAGTCATTATGTGGGCGGGTAAATCCCGGGTAGGGTAGAATCTGACTCTTCTATCATCTTTGGTACGGACAAAATACAGCGTCCTGTCAGGTCTGCTCGTATAGTCGACGACGTGCATCTCCAACGTTCCCGAAATAGACGCTTCCTGTTCTATGCAGTTCTGGGTCTCCCGGGCAATTGTCTGCCTGTCATTTGGTGGAAGGATCTGTGTATATGCTTCTCTGGGATTTTGCTGCATTGCTTGAAGGAGATACGCTTTTCTCTTCTGCGCCAGGTCCCGTATATTTTGACGTTCCTCTTGGGGATTACCAAGCAGAGCTGCCAGGCCGTTATTGTTTTGTTGTCTGAGATCCTGCGTGACCTGCGTCAAGTCCTTAAAAGAACCGGACGGTGTAGCTGGTGGAATGTCTGCTATGTTGACGCCTGAGCACTGGGCGGCAACCTGGGCATTGCTTGATGAGATCTGCTGTTTTTTCACCAATAGAAGCGTTAGAAGAAGCGCTGCAATCAGCAGAGTCAGCAAACCGCTTCCCATAAAAATTCTCCGTTTGTTATAACTCATTATTATTTTATCTGTGAGAGAGGCCTCTTTTAGCGTAATTGGGAAGCATGACAAAGTCAATAGAATCACACTATTTTTGTTGTCAAGACACGCTTTGCTATGGTATAGTTACTACTGCTTTTTACCTATGAAGAAGGTCCTCCTTATAGTATTGCCTCTGATTGTGGTTGCGGCAGCCGTCTATTTTGCTTATACCTACATTGTCGGCTCATCGGGCGGAAACGGTGCGCTCCAGGTGACGGCTATTCCCAAAAGTGATGTCTATCTTGACGGGAAAAAAATCGGACAAACGCCGCTTTGTAAGTGTCAGGCAGATATGATGATCAAATCAGGCGATTACCAGCTGAAGCTCGTGCCAAACGACAGTAAGTATAATGAATTTCAGGAAAAAATTACTATCTCTCCGTCTGTTTTAACGGTGGTGGATTGGAAATTTGCCCAGGGCGGGTCTTCGGAGGGAAGCACTATCTCACTAGTTCCCATAGATAATAAAAATGATTCGGCTTTGTTTGTTGCCTCGTTTCCAAACCACGCGGATGTCTTTTTGGACAGCAATAAAGTTGGGACAACCCCGCTTCTTATGGGAGGCCTGACTCCATCTGATCACATTATCAAAGTCAAAAAAGACGGCTTTACAGAGAAGAATGTCAGGATCCGGACTCCGAGCGGGTACAAATTGTCTGCCACTGTATATCTTGGTGTTGATGATAGCTTTCTTGCCAGTCCGTCTGCGGCGCCTAAGGCCAGTCCCTCTGCCAGCCCTACACCGTCTGCTGCCCAGGCATCCGTCAAAATTCTCAGTACTCCGACAGGGTTTCTCAGGGTGCGCACCGACGCCTCGATAGGCGCATCCCAATCGGGGGAAGTGCATCCGGGTGACGTACTACCGCTTGTTGGTGAACAGTCCGGTTGGTATGAAATTAAGATGAGTAATGGTACGACAGGCTGGATCAGCAGCCAGTACGCCGCGAAGCAGACCCCCTAGGCGCGGAAGAAGTAGATGATGAGAATGACAAGGAACGACCAGAGTATGATTGTCCCGAGGAGCGGCTTGTCAGAGAGAAGTACTTTCTCGGGGCTCTCCCCCTCGTGTTTTTCATAGATATCCTGCAGGTAGCGCATAAGGCCGTAAACGACAGGAATGATCGTTATCATCAACCATTTGCGCTGGAAGGAAACGGGAAGAAAGTCAGAAAGAAGCAGGTCATTACTGATAGGTATGCCATGTGGATTTTCCAGGAAGGTGAAAAGTGCATAAGACAGAAATGTTGAAGTTGCAAAAATTGAGGCATAGACATCAAGCAGCCGCTCCGAGTAGTGGGAAAGAGACTTTCTGGTGGCTGCGATTTGCTGTGCGGTATGTCCGGAGATAAGTGTCAGTTCAG
>JAKAMH010000083.1 GCA_021813005.1 bacterium | reverse complement strand
ATCTCAGCTTTTTCCGGGCCAAGAGATCTTCTATGTGATCCTGGATAAAGCGGCGAAGCGGCCTCGCGCCAAAATCCTTATCTACTCCCTCTTTGGCGACATAAGCAACAACTGAGTCATCAAATACAACAGTAATGTCCTGGTCGGAAAGCCGCTTGACGACTTGCTGAAGCAGTAGTCTGACAATCTGTCCTGTGGCAGCCTCTGTGAGAGGCGTAAATGTCACTATATCGTCGAACCTGTTGAGAAGTTCAGGTTTGAAGAGATGTTGCGTCTGGAGATATTCCAAAAGCTGCGCCTGAAACGCCTTATCTACCTGAGCACCGGCATGTACCTTCTCACGGATAAACTCGGAGGCGGCGTTGGACGTCGCAATAATAATGGAATCCATGAAAGACACCGTCTCTCCCCGGTTATCTGTCAGCCTGCCGTCATCTAGCACCTGCAGGAACAAATCATGGATTTTGGGATCCGCCTTTTCAAATTCGTCCAGCAAGAGGAGCGAGAACGGATTGTCCTTTACCTTGTCTGTCAACTCCCCGCGTCCCTCACCTTCCCCCGGCAACGCCCCCAGGAGACGCCTTACACCATCTTCGTCACTATACTCACTCATGTCAAAACGGATCATACTTCTCTCTCCCCCAAAGTAGGTCGCCGCCAAAGCTTTGGCAGTCTCCGTCTTTCCCACGCCAGTCGGCCCCAGAAAAAGAAATGAGACAGGACGAGTTTGTTCCAGTATGCCGGAGCGGAGCCGCCGCAGTGCCTCTGAAACCCCATGCACCGCCGCGTCCTGATCAACCACCCGTTTGTGCAGTTCGTCCTCAAGGCGGAGAAGCAGTGACTTTTCATCTTTGTCCGGCTCTCCGACAGGCACATGTGTCTCCTGCTCAAGACGGGCGGCAATATCCTTTTCCGTCAGGAGTTTGCGTCCCGTCTGCTCCCACGGCCGAACCGTTGTATGGGCAGAGTTGTTGGCTGCATCTGACAAAAGTTTTACGGCGCTGCCGGGCAGTGTCTCATCTGTGATGTATCTATTGGCATAGCGTATCGAGGCAATCAGAGCCGGATACGAGACAATCACCCGATACATATTCTCAATATCGGGAACCTTCGCGTAGAGCATGTGAGCGGCAGTCAGCTCATCGGGCTCGGCAAGTTCGATCACCTCAAATGCCTCCTTAACGGGACTGCGCTCCATATATGTTTTGTAGGATCCCGTTGTCATGGATGCGATAACAGGCAGTATGCCGCCTTTAAGAAACGGCATAAGAGCACCTGATAGGTCAAGCTCAAAAGACGACGCGCCCATGATATTCTCAAAGTCGGGGATATAGAGAACGACATTTCGTGCATGCGAGACCTCGGCAACGATACCCTCAAGGCGTGCCTCAAGATCTCCCCGCTCCGTAACCCCGGCAATGAGTGAGCCTACCATCAACTCAAGTACCTGTCTCCCGGCAAGCGGGCCGGGAAGGGTGTTGTCATAACTTTCGTAGGCAAAATATGAAACCAGGTTCTCCTTGCCGGAGCCTGCGTCTCCCACGAGTAGAATGTTGTTATTTTCAGGCTTCAGGAGCCCGTTGAGCAGGGTTGTAAACTCCGCTTCACGCCCTAGAATAGACGGTTTTTGCCTTGGGAGTGTGTAGGTAAAGTTGCGGGTATACTTCTGCGTCTCCGGTGTCCAGCCGCTCACTAACCCGTCGCCAAGTCCGCTACCGGCAAATGAAACACGAGTAGGATCGGGCTTCTCCTCCTCCGGGAAAACCTGCCTGGCCCAGTAGAGAATCTGCAGCATTTCCTCGGGCTTGATCCCGGCGTTGAAAAGCAGATGCGTCTCCTGTTCGGAGAGAAGCAGATAAGAAACGAAGACATCCATTGTCGTCACATACATGCCCGTAACGCTTTTGGCCACATCAAACGCATATGACAAAACATGAGCTTTGGCTACTGACTGCACTGAATGGACATCTGTCTGCTTTATACCTGCTTTATGCAGGAGAAACTGCACTTGTTTCTTTTTGAGGAGAGAGGAAATCATGCCCCCTACATCATTACCTGAAAGTGTCGATCTGGCAGGCAAGGTCCACACGTCAAGCGTGTCCTGAGGGTCATCACTAATCTTCCTGAGGGGCACAGACTTGACGAGCTTGAAATGAAAAAACACCTCAAACATGATAAAAACCCCTGTCAGGAACAGCGAAAAGCGGGGAAACATGCCTGAAAAAAGACCGGAAAACACACTAAATGCCAGAAAAAACAAGACGAGAAGGCGTATTCCCCGGACATATGGCAACCGGTAAAACGTATAAAGCGAGACAAATCTGTTCATATATGTGGTATGACAAGCATCATAAGCGTCAGCAGCGGAAAGGCAACAAATACCAAAAGGACGACCAATTCTACTGTAAGAAGAGCGGCAAAGAGAGCAAGGTCGATCACGATAAGTGCAGTTTTGACGACAATCCCCATGGCAAGTGAGAAGCCAACCAGTCCCTCTCTGTATTCGTTTTTGAGCGGTTGAAAAAAGGTCCTGACAAGCAGGGGAAGTGAAAAAAGCTGTAAGAATGCTTTGTTAAGCGACGCGAAATATGCAATGAGGTTTATTGGTGCGTCAAGAAACCAGAATTTCAAAAAAATGAGGGGAAGGGCAAAATAACCACTCATATAATGAGTATACCAAGTAGCTGTCTCTTTTGCAGATCGCAAATTGGCGAAGCCGGGAGCGATAGGGGTTTAACCCCTAAACAAGTCACCCCATAGATTACACAACAATAATCCGTCAGTTCGAGAGATTGTCTATTCTCCCCCGGCTGTCATGGTGGCGCTGTTACCCCCGGGCGGTGGTGGTGGCGGCATTTGCGGCTGAACAGGCGGCTGACCGAGAATTCCGTTTGCATCCGGGGGCGTCGGACCATTTTGGCCTTCATATGATTTCACCATACTTTCATAGGCAGAGTGAACCGGGTCCGTCGGGTCGGTGATCGTCCCCGGAGGGGGCGTCGGCGGAGGCATTTGCGGAGCGGCACCTGGCTGCTGACTATTCATAGTAGGAATTACACCGTCTGAGGGAGTCTGTCCGTCAGTGGGTGGTACCGCTCCCGGAGCCGGAGGTGTCCCGGGCCCGCCGGCAGGCGAGGCGGACTGTCCTGCCACCTGCGCTCCAGCCTGTTGTGGTGGAGGAGTTGCTTTGGTAAACAGGAACTTGCTCTCCTTATCATCATAGTCAATGAGGATAGTATCTCCAGGCACAAACTTCTTGCCAATGATTTCAAGTGCGATTGGGTTCTCGATCGCTGTCTGGATGAGGCGCCTCAGCGGCCGAGCTCCGTAGACGGGGTCGTACCCTTCGTTTCCGAGCTCCGAAATTGCCTTATCGGTGATCTGCAGCCCAAAACCCTGATCTTGCAGGAGCTTGGCAGTTTTGGCAATATTGAGCTTGGTAATGCCTGACATGTCTTCGAGTCGCAGGGGTTTGAAGACAACGACTCCGTCAAAGCGGTTCAAGAGCTCCGGCCGGAAGAATTTACGAAGTTCATCCACAAGCTTGGTATTGAGCTCTCCAAACTGCTTGGCAAACTCTTCCTGCGGGATATTTTTGGGCATCTTACCCAGGCTGTCCTGAATCAGCTGGCTGCCGATGTTGGACGTCGCAATGACAATCGTGTTCTTAAACGAGATCGTATTCCCCTTGTTGTCTGTCAAGCGACCATCCTCCAGAAGTTGGAGCAAGATATTAAAGACGTCAGGATGAGCCTTTTCTACCTCATCGAGAAGCACGATGGAATAAGGTTTGGCACGCACAGCCTCCGTCAGCTGTCCGCCTTCTTCATAGCCAACGTATCCTGGCGGGGCACCGATAAGTTTAGCTACCTCGTGCTTCTCCATATACTCAGACATATCAAGACGTACCATCGCGTCATCTTTGCCGAAGAGAATCTCGGCGACTGTCTTGGCAAGCTCTGTTTTTCCGACACCTGTCGGGCCGAGGAAAATAAATGAGGCAATCGGCCGGTTGGCGTTGGCCAGACCGATCCTGCCGCGACGTACCGCTTCCGCCACCGCCTGGACTGCCTCTTCCTGATCAATAAGACGCTTGTGGATCAGGTCGTCGAGATGCAACAGCTTCTGACTCTCGTCTTCCGTCAGTTTGGTGATTGGGATACCCGTCCAGGCAGAGACTACCTGCTCGATATCACCTTGCTTGACGATATTTTCTTTTGTCCTACCTTCAGTCAGCCTAAGCCGCACGTCCGCCGCCGCCTCGTCAAGCAGATCAACCGCCTTGTCAGGCAGGTAACGTTCTCCGATATATTTCTTTGAGAGCTTGACCGCCGATTTGAGCGTCTCCTCGGGGATGACAACTTTATGAAAATTCTCATACTTCGTCTTCAGAGAT
>JAKAMH010000082.1 GCA_021813005.1 bacterium | reverse complement strand
GTCTTTGTGCTTACGCTCTTTGTGGGCTTTCGCCCCCACAGCCTCCTCCTTATGCCTTTGGTGCTCCTTATCGTGTTTACAACGGCGCTGCTGTTTACTTCCCTGGGTATTGCCATTGCCTCTCGTCTTGAGGATATGCAGGGATTCCAGCTCATTATGAATTTTCTCATCATGCCGACATTTTTTCTTTCGGGAGCATTGTTTCCGCTGGCAGGCCTGCCAAAGGTGATGGAGGTTGTGGTGCAGCTTGATCCGCTTTCTTACAGCGTTGATGCGGTGCGTGGTATCATGACCGGCGCCAAGAGCTTTAACCTCACTACAGACGCAGTTGTACTAGTTGTGTTGACGATGCTGCTTCTTAGCCTCGGTAGCTACCTCTTTGAGCGCATTCAGGTATAAATTTGAAAGGCAGGAGGAGGGGGGAGGTAAGACGAACGGCAAACAGTGACGGGAAGAAAACTGTCTTGGTATCGGAAGCAAAGACACGGTGCAGGTGGAAAGAATCGCCTTTCGTTGTTACATTGAGGGAAATACGTCTGTTTTACTGAGCCCCGAGCATGAAGACTATAGGTGGATATCGGTCGCGGACATGCAAAAGCAACGCCTGTCGATTTCCAGTTTCCTCGAAAAAACACTTGCTACGTTTGTCGCAGATACCATCTAGAACCCCAGCTGAGATTTGACGATGAGCAGGAGCTTTTTCCATCCGGAAGCGCTCTTGTACTCCCGGTACCGAGCCTGCTTTTTGGCATCGTCCGAACCCGCAAGCGGTGGATCTACCCAGCAGGAGATGATGACCCAGTCTGACTTTTCATTCTGTTTGGCAATGATAGTGATGACCGATTGTCCGATGTGTTTCTGAAATTCAGTAGTACCTCGCTCTTTGCCGGAAAGCGTTCTGTCAGGGTAGCGAAAAGCCTGCCAGGCAATGTCCTGAGTCAGGCCGCGCTGTCCGAGGCGGGAAAGAGCATGGGTGGTCCAGATTGTGTCTTTATAGTATGTCTCAGGCATGAATGTATTGTAACATGCTCCGGTGTCTGTATTCCGTCAGCATTCGGTAGAGTAAGCGTCAAGCAGGTACATCTCATACGAGGTAGGATGTACGTATAGAAAAAAGGAGGTGATGGAACATGCAGGTGCTTCGACATAACCACAAACATCTTAACTCGTTTCTGACTTTTTACTTTGTGTACGCGGTGAGAGCCGAACAGGGGAAGGCCAGGCAATGCTTCCACACGGGGAGATGGACACTTCCCAGGAAAGACGGGAGACGGCAGTAGTAGGTCAGGCAGCGGTAAAAGAGGGATACCCCATTTGCAGACCTGTTTCTAGTTGAGCCAAGGTGAAAAGTGTTGTACGCTAGAGGGGAGGAATGGGGGTGAGAAATACATGAAACTTGAAGTGAAACGTTTTGCTGTAGCTGTTGGCGTTTGGTGGGGCGTGGCTCTTTTTGTCGTCACCTTGATATCGCTTGCCAATGGGTATGCCTCGGATTTCTTGAAAATCGTGGAGGGCATATATCCAGGATACACAGTCTCAGCTTTGGGAAGTGTCATCGGACTTGTCTACGGGTTTGTGGACGGGTTTGTCGGTACGTATCTACTTTGGTGGGTTTACTCACTGTTGCACAAAGAAGCATAAATTTCGGAGAGGAAGAAGGGGAGGGAAGAGTATATTATTCACGTGGAGGAGGCTTTTTTATCGTCTTGCCGTAGCGGAGCTGCTTTGTGGTCCTTCCCTACCGCCTCTTGACTATATATTAGAATATGCTAATATATAGTCATGCAGCGGCACATCATTCATCTTCTCGGCAATCCGGTGAGGGTCCAGTTGCTATGCTGCTTGACAAATGGCGCCAAAAATGTCCAGGATCTGGTGCACGTCTGCGGCTTAGCGCAGTCGGCGGTTTCGCAGCACTTGGCCAAACTCCGAAAAGGCGGAGTTGTGCAGGCAGAACGATCAGGAAGATATATATACTACAGGCTGTCAGATAAGCGGTTTGGGCAGCTGGCCACCATACTCAAGGACATTGACAGGGAGGCAAACTGAGGCTATGCAAATTTCCTACTTCAGACAAACGGATGACTCCCTTGCAAATGTCTTAGAACGGACTAGCAAGATACTCAAACAACATGCTTTTTTGGTGATTGGCGCCCGGTCGCTCGAAAAATCGGTTGGGAAGATATTCTACCTGCAAAATCCCGACTGGATAGAGGAAATTGTCCGTCGGGAAAAACAGGTACTGGGGCTGCTTCCGTCAACCCTAATGATCTCCGAGGAGGCAGGAAAAGTATCAGTCGGAATTCTGGACGCAGGCATACTCGGACAAGTTGCCAGAAGTGCCGCCGTAAAAACTCTTGCCGGAAAGGCAGAACGGGTGCTAAAGAGTGTCGTTGAGGAAATCGCACAGGTTGGCCCTCCTCGCCCGACTGAGATAAAACTCTATGCTACCACGTCTTGCCCGTACTGCAAAATGGAAGAAGCCTGGCTCACCGAACAGAAAATACCGTTTACTCTGGTGCAGGTTGACAGGAGTCCCGATGCCGCGCAGGAAATGGTAAATAAAACAGGACAGATGGGAGTGCCGGTTACAGAAATTTCATATGACGGCCAGGAGCCGGAGTATTTGATAGGTTTTGATAAACAGCGGCTTTCCCAGCTTCTCCTGCAGGCTTAAATACCCTTCTTTATACTAATTCCTACTTGACGAATATAACCTGTTTCGCCAAACTAAACATAGTCGAGCTATGGGGAGGAGGTGAATAAAAAATGAAATCATTGCATATGGTTGCCTTTCTTCTCGCTATGGTGGGAGCGCTTAATTGGGGGCTGGTTGGTTTGTTTAATTTCAATCTTGTAGACGTGCTTCTTGGGAGTGTCCCGGCTGTGGTAAGGGTTGTTTATGTGTTGGTTGGTGCATCAGCCGTTTACCTGCTTGCGACACATACAACGTACTGCCGGTACTGCGGTAGCAAGAAGAAATAACGGTTTTTGTCTCCCTCGGGAAACACGGAGTCTGTCATCTTCCTGTAACGCAGGGAGACTCTGTCCTGTGGATTTGGCTGCGTGATCTTCAGCTTCAGTTGCTACCGGATACTCGACCTCTGTTATACTAGATTTATGTCTCAGCCAGGAATTGACTATATAGGCGTGACGACGCCTTTCTACTGTCACGACGGAAAAGGTAACTTTGTTATGCACAGACGCAGTAAGAACTGCCGCGATGAGCAGGGAACATGGGATTTTGGCGGCGGTAAGGTGGAGCTTGGCGAAACACTAGCTGAGAGCGTCCTTCGTGAAGTGCATGAGGAATACGGCGTGGACGGAGTGATCACCGGGCTTGTCCCGGCACATGATATTTTCCGGAAGCAAAACGGTGTCAAGACACACTGGCTGGCGGTACCTTTTTTTGTCAAAGTTGACCCCGAAAAGGTACGGATAAACGAACCGCATAAGATGGATGAGATGGGTTGGTTTAGGCTTAATACTCTCCCCTCTCCCCTGCACTCGGGAGTTAAAATGACACTTGAGAAATACAAATCATACTTTGAGGAGCAGTGCAGATGAAAATTACAAGGCCGGTGTCAGACCAGCCAATTCCTCCGCATGCCAAAACTGTTTTCCAGGGAAAGATATTTCGGGTGTACCAGTGGGAGCAGAAAATGTTTGACGGTACGACGGAGACGTTTGAAAAAATAGGCAGGACAGATACGGTCAACGTCATTCCAGTGACGTGTGACGGAAGGATTCTTTTGACAAAACAGGAACAACCCGGTCTCAGAGCCCCTTTCTGGGGGACTCCGGGTGGCAGGATGGATGATGGAGAGAAGCCGCTCGTTGCGGCACGCCGGGAGCTTCTGGAGGAAACAGGCTACACGAGTAACGATATTACTCTCTGGTACGCGCTGCAGCCAAGCGGCATGATCGACTGGGCAGTCTATACGTTTATTGCCAGGCGGTCCCAAAAAAGCCAGGGCACAGAACTGGATAACGGAGAGAGAATAGAAGTTCATGCCTTTGACTTTAACGAATTTATGAGAAAGGTGATGGCGGACGATTTTCGTGATACCGAGATAACTTGTCAAATTCTCAAACTTAAGGAGAGAGACCAACTTGACGATCTGCGGCGGTTGTTGTTTGCCTAGGCTTGCTCTTGCACCATTCTTACGGTGGATTGTGCCCACTCTTACACCTGCCTATTAGACTCTGCCTCTGGCAGCAAAAAAGCTATATCTGCCAAGAAAGGAGGTTGTTAAGAGATGGAAACAGTTGTCAATAATCCCCCTCAGAGATCGGAAGGGAATGGAATGGGACTTATCGTGGGAGCAATCATCCTTCTTGCCGCACTCATACAGGGATGTAAAACAAATTATTATTGAATCATAGTAATTTTGGAGTTTTTTATCTTCAAAAGAAATAATATA
>JAKAMH010000081.1 GCA_021813005.1 bacterium | reverse complement strand
GAGGATGCAGTGGTTGGAGACTTAGTAATGGCAGGAGGATTTGTTATCGTGCCTCCGGGCGGCGTGTGTAAAAGCGTATATACTCCCGCAGCCCCGGCAAGAAATATGAGAATAAAAAACCATCCGAAACGAAAAAATCTGTATAACCCTGGATAAGGTTGCATGGGACAAGTATTTCAAGAACTCTTGTTAGAGTCAATGTTGTATAGGTAAAGATGTTTACTAATCTTCTGAGACGGCTTAGTATATAGTGATATGGACAGAAGGAGAGAAATATACCTTCTTGGGTTCTCCGTCTTTTCCGGTATCGGACCGGTGTTGACTCGCCGCCTCTTGGATGCTTTTGAGACGGCGGAGAATGCCTGGCATGCTGACAGTGCGGGGCTCCTGGCAGCCGGCCTACCTGAGAAAATTATTGATAAGTTTCTCGACTTCAGGGAAGAATTCTCGCCTCAGAAATATGCCGAAATGCTGCAAAAAAAACAGATCAGCTTTATTACACCAGAAGACAAAGACTTCCCCGAGCGTCTCAAAAATCTACCGAATTGCCCATTTGTCCTGTATTGTTCTGGTAACAAAAAACTTCTCAACGAGAGCCCATCCCTGGCCGTGGTTGGCACAAGGAAGATAACAGATTACGGCAGACAGGTAACAGAGCAGTTTGTCGAGGTACTTTCTACGTCCGGGCTTGTCATCGTCTCAGGTCTGGCGATGGGGGTTGACGCGGTTGCGCATCAGACTGCGCTTGATTGCGGCGGGAAAACGATTGCCGTACTTGGCTCAGGGGTGGATGTATGCCATCCGTCAAGCAACAGGAAGTTATACGGGGAGATCGTGGCAAAAAATGGCCTTATCGTGTCGGAATATCCGGCGGGTACCCTGCCAAGTATAGGTTCATTTCCAGCGCGGAACAGAATTATTGCCGGACTCACAGACGGTGTTTTGGTTACAGAAGGCGCACTTGACAGCGGCTCACTCATCACTGCAGATTGGGCTTTTCAGTTGGGCAGACCGGTATTTGCAGTGCCCGGACCCGTAACCTCAGCGCTCTCCCAAGGTCCCTATGCACTCCTTGAAAAGGGCGGGACGCTGGCTATTACACCTGAAGCGATTCTCTCGAAATTTGGCAGAAAACAGGCACCCCGGCAGAAACAGGCATATCCGGAAGAGACAGATGAGGAAAAACAGGTCCGTATTCTGCTGATGCGGGAAGCCATGGCGCCTGATATGATAGTGCGAGAGACTGGACGTCCAGTCTCTGAAATAAGTGTTACGCTGTCACTTATGGAAATGAAAGGATGGGTAAGGCAAAATACCAGTGGTCAGTATGAATTGGCATAATCGCGCTTGACAGTATCTGTATAATGGACACTGTTGTTGGGCGAGGACCGTATTGTCAGTTGCGTAAACCAATGCGGACGTATTAAGATAAATTTTTGCAGGAAATTATTATGAAAAGTTTAGTTATTGTTGAATCACCTACTAAGGCAAAAACGATTGGTAGATTTCTCGGGGAAGACTTTGATATTAAATACTCGATGGGACATATTATTGATCTTCCCAAGAGTAAGCTCGGAGTTGACGTGGATAATAATTTTACGCCGCAGTATGAGGTTATTGACAATAAAAAGAAAATCATCTCAGAATTTAAATCGGCTGCTAAATCTGCGGATGAGATAATTCTTGCGACAGACCCGGATAGGGAAGGTGAGGCAATCGCTTCGAATATCAGAGATATTCTCAGCTCAAATGCAAAGATCAAACCTGCCTGCCGGCAGGCAGGGAATCAAAGATCAAAGTTTCGTAGGGTCGTTTTTCATGAAATTACGGAGGGTGCTATCAAGGATGCCTTCAATCATCCGCGGGATATTGACGTCAATCTGGTGGATGCTCAGACGGCCCGGCGGGTTTTGGACAGGCTGGTTGGTTACCAGCTCTCACCCCTCTTGTGGCAAAAAGTTCGTCGCGGATTGTCTGCCGGTCGGGTGCAGAGTGTGACGCTCAGGCTTATTGTGGAGCGGGAGCGGGAAATTGAGAAGTTTGCGAAAAGTGAGTACTTTACCATCAGTGCCAGGCTTGCCGGTCAAGCGAGCGATCCGGTGCAATTTGAACTTATTGAAGTCAAGGGGGAGAAAATAGAAAAACAGGAAAAGTTTGAGCTCTATGACGGCGAGTACAAAATTAGCAAGACAACCATTGATACAGAGAGGAAAGCAGAGGAGATTGTCAGGGACATGCAAGGGCAGAGGTACGTGGTAGCTGATGTCAATGAGCGCGAAATGAAGCGAAGTCCCTACGCACCGTATACTACCTCAACACTCCAGCAGGACGGCGCCCGCCGTTATGGCTTTTCGGGTAAGCGTACCATGAGCCTGGCCCAGAAACTGTATGAGGAAGGATTTATTACCTACCACAGAACTGATTCTGTGACCCTCTCCCGGAGTGCTGTGGCACAGATCAGGGAGTACGTGAAGAGGGATTTTGGAGAGAAATATGTCTCTCCTGCGCCGCGTATTTATACAGCCAAGCAGAAGTCGGCCCAGGAAGCTCATGAGGCTGTCAGACCGACCAAAATAGATTCTCTGGTATCGGGTCAGCACAAGCAAGTGCTGGACGAGCTGGGGCATGATTACGGACGGCTCTACGAGTTGATCTGGCGGCGCGCTGTGGCGTCTCAGATGGCTGACGCTGTGACGAAGGCCACCACAGTTTATGCAGATAGTACCGATGTCATCCTGAGTGAAAAGAAGGATCTAACCAAAAACGGAAAAGATTCTTCGCCCGATAGTCATCGGCCTCAGAATGACAATGTGGCAAAGTACCGCCTGAAAGCTAATGGGTCTGTCTTGGTTTTTGACGGATTTCTCAAGGTAAACGCGCAGGCACTTCAGGATACCAAGCTGCCAGAATTTACGGAAGGGGAGGAGTTGGAAGAAAAGGGAGTCTCTCCTGAAAAGCACGAGACACCGCCCCCACCTCGCTACAACGATGCGTCACTAATCCAAGCGCTTGAGGAGGAAGGCATTGGTCGACCGTCAACGTATGCGGCGATTATTTCAACCATAGTAGACCGCGGATATGTTGAGCGGGTGGACAAGAAGTTTGTTCCGTCAGCCGTGGGACTGGCAGTCAATGATTTTCTGGTAGCAAATTTTTCAGACATTGATGACATACCGTTCACTGCACAGATGGAGGACGGGCTAGACGACGTAGCAGATGGCAAGACAAATTGGGTGGCGATGATGCGGGAGTTTTATGTGCCATTTTCCAAGAAGCTCGTGGATGTGAAGGGAGCAGCCCGGGTAAAGATCCAGGTGGAGGAAACAAACGAAACATGTCCGGAGTGCGGCGCCAAACTGGTCATCAGGACAGGCCGGTTTGGTAAATTCATGTCCTGTAGCGCCTTTCCCGAATGCAAATTCACCAAGCCGATCGTTGAGGAGACCAGTCTCGTGTGTCCCAAAGACGGCGCCAAGATAATCATCAAGAAAACCCGCAAAGGTCGGAGATTTTACGGCTGTTCCAGCTATCCCAAATGCGACTTTGCTGCATGGAAACTTGAAGACATCAAAAAAGGCGCTGCTTCTCAGTCTGAATAAGATCCCCGTATACTCAATACAAAATACTTTATACCAAATACTATGGTGTGGGGCACCAGCCGCCGGCCGGTTCTGCGATCATGCACCTCGGTGTCGCGTCCAGACACGCCGGACGGGGAAAGCAGGTAGGCGTTAAATACGGTGATGTCGGAGACGGGGTTGCTGTGATATTTTCTCTGGTAAATTTAAAAGTGGAGAGGATTTGGTCATAGGTTGTTTTATACTTTACGATGTTATTGCCACCCAACGTTATTACATATAAAACTCCGCTGTTTTCAAATATTGCTTCATATCGAGGAACATTTGGTAACTCTTCCATAATGTTAGGGTTTTCATAGAGCATAATTGCCGGTTTGGACCCTACAACTGTACCGGTTCTGGTCGTATCTTTTGGTTCGCTTTGTTGGGAAATATATGTATCTACACTTACAGCAGAAGGGCTTGCAAGCAGCGTTAAATATAAATCGCCAGGACGTGAATTTTGAGATGTATGTTGGTTAAATTCCACATTTAGAGCTTTATTGAATACATTTTCCTTACCCTCGTTAGGCAAAATCTTTGATGGGTATTTAAAAGAAAACCCCAACAAGGTATTTGTATATGTTCTCCAACCGGCCATTGGATCAGGGGTGGGTGATGGGACAGGTGGTAGTTGTTTGATGACTACTCTCTGTGCAGTCTCTTTGTTTATCCGAAACTGCATGGTAAAGACGTAGTATGCACCGACAACTGCTGCCGCGCCGAGAAAAAGAAACACTACCAATAGCACCCAGATTTTCTTTGAGAAAAAGTCATGGTACTTAGGTCCTGTCTCAACATGCTGCGGTTCAGTGGGCGGCAGGACGGG
>JAKAMH010000080.1 GCA_021813005.1 bacterium | reverse complement strand
CTACTCACCTACACTTCAGTACACAGCCACACCGTCAAGCGCACTCGCTGTTCCATCAGTTACACCAATTCAATAATTAACCACATACACAACCTCTTACTTGTCACCCCCAACACCTACAGATACTAGATACTAGATACTAGATACTAGATACTAGATACTAGATACATTCTACTTCTTTCTCTTCCCTTTTCTCCAGTTAGCATTTTTGAGAAACTGCCCGTAGAGATCCATGTCAATCGTGATGGCAAGGTCCTCCAGTTCTTGAGGAGTCGGATCATGATCCACAAAAGAAACGAGCGGAACATCCGATATCATCGCGAGCGGAGTCTGTTCGTTGCCCTCGCCTGTTACCAGAATCGCCGCTGAGGCCAATGTGTCAATGATACTTAGCTTCTCAAACTGAAATGCCCGCCCAAAGATATCAGGCGTACCGATGTAGTCCTTTAGCGGCTTAAAGCCACTATACCCCAGCACCACGCCAGTTACACCCCAGCGCATCGGAGTGGTCCGGGAATCGGTTATGATAACACCGAGGTCTCTGATACTGTGTTTCGCCCGCAGATGCTTTCTAATCAGGTTGGCGGAAGACTGAGGATCCCTTGGCCAGAGAATATACTTCCCATTGGCATTTGATTCATCAATACCTGCCCCCGCTGCGAGCATGTTTCGTGTAATTGTCAGATTTATATTGTATGGATTCTCACTTGCCGGAATGTATAGTTCTGATTCCTCCCGGACAAGCTCATCTTTCTTTTTGGTCATCGGTGCCACTCGCCCCTCAGTAATAGAAATAATTTTTGAGGCTATGGCAACCACCATCCCATCCTTAAGTTTGGGTAAATACCTATCCAAAACTGCCAGGATATCAGTATCTTTTTCTGTAATTTTGTGGGTTTTTATTGCCGTTACTTGCATACGGTACGTATTATACTAGACCAATAGAACGGTTGTCATGCAATAAAAAAGGGTTCAGGAGACTTCCTGGAGAACTTGCCAACGGGCTGGATCCTCTTTTGCCCGGCCCACGTAGACTCCCAAAACCGGAACCGACAGCGGCACGAGAGTTTTTATGAAAGCTACGGATTTTCGGATGTGTTCTTGGGCGGTAGTCCTGTCCACCGGATCACCGGCACACTCCGCGTGCCCCCCAACCAGAATACCGGTGGAGTGATGTTTCTCAATTGAAATCAAAACCTTTGCTTTAAAGTTCTCCAGAAAGCCATCTGATGGATTTCCTGCCAGTAGTTTGACAATCCCGGCTTCGGTCAGCGTGTCAGGAAATTTGCTACCAAACTTCTGCCGGCCGTACTGAGCCATAACATCCTGGACCCGCCCGTCCATGCAACCGATGACCGTAAAAAATGTTTCTGAGGCATCTGCCATAACAGCCTAAATATTAGCATAAAATATTTTCCGAAACAAGTAAAATCAGGTGACAAAGCTTGCAAAATCAACCAAAAGTATTATAATCATCCCTTGCGCTATTATGAGTGCTGAGAATCCCAATATCTACCGCCGGGACACCGATATCTTAAGACGTGGTGAAGGATTGCCGGTTACACCGCGGGACTTGTATGCTGACAACCATTCGCTTGAGGCAGACCGTAGGCGGGAAGCCTGGAATAGACACAAGGCCGATGGCAATCTAACTGTTGTCTGGAGTTGTGGAGACGCACGCGTGATCATTCCCAACCCTGAAACTACGGTCTCGATTCGCTCAATTGCCACAGGATCCCCCAGTGATGCCTATCCATACACCCGCCTCATGGAAAGCCCGGGAGTAAAAAACATTATTATTCTACCTCATTTCGACGGTGAAACTGTCAAACCAGGTGAAGAACCCACTGGCTGCGGTGGACTTGGAGAGAAGAAAGTCCAAGAGACAAAAAGCAGTAAAGAGGTTTCTGAGG
Organism: bacterium; assembly: GCA_021813005.1. Classification (GTDB taxonomy): domain Bacteria; phylum Patescibacteriota; class Microgenomatia; order Levybacterales; family UBA12049; genus JAKAMH01. The sequence continues at coordinate 2,552 of JAKAMH010000080.1, read as the reverse complement.
GCAATAGCGTGGTGCGCTATGTAAAGCAAAGGGTAAAGTCATCAGATGTTCTGCTTCAAGCCTGTATTTCTGCTACAATTACCAATGAAAACACCAGCAAAAATGTTCTTGCGGCAGCTCAGGATCATCGGGATGGAACGATAATCCCGATTGCGGCATTTTCGGACCGCGGACGACGGACAATATCAGCGATCAATCTCCGTCATCTTTTTCAAGGACAGTATGACCCAAAAATTATCTACCAGGACGGCATCCCGTCCCTCAGTGAGGATGAAATTCCGGAAGAATTTAGGGCATATTTGACTCTTCACAGAAAAAATCTTGAAGAATTGTACAAGGTTGAGCCAGATTTAGTTCAGTTACAAAAAACCCAAAACCCAACCATTATGGCGCTGTCCACCGATCCCAGGCCATTTGAAGTCCGATTTCCGGCCCTCACTGCGTCTCCCAATACGTTATTCAAATTAAGTGTTCCAAGGACACGAATTGACTCACGAATTTCTATTGATGATCAAAGCCTAAACGATGCACTTGATCAAACAGAATACCCTGTCGCTCATTTTTCAAACTTGAATACAATCTACATTGAAACAGGTGACTTTGATCGGTCAAAACGGGTAGCGGATCAGCTAATACTTAATGAGTGGGTCCATGATTGGATAAACGAACCCTCCCATCAGATTATTGCAGCCCAAACGCGGGACGGAATAGTGAGTCGTATCAGCACAATCTATTGAAGCTCCCTCGACCTTACGGTCGGGGAATTCCGCGAAGGCGGATTAAACAGAATCGCAAGAAGGTGCTACCTGCTATAATAATTTTGTGAAGCAAAAACTCACGCCTTTTGTTCTCCTCTACCTTCGTTTTCTGGCGCGGATGGCACTCAAACGCCACCAACCTTATATCATCGGTATCGCCGGATCTGTTGGCAAATCATCCACCCGGAATGCCCTCTTTGCGATCCTCAAAGACAAAGCACAGACGAAAATGGTCGGCAACTCAGAGACAGGTATCCCTCTTGGTATCCTCGGCATCGCCCCGTACGGCTACACAACCAAAAATTGGGTCGCAATGATCATAAGAGCTCCTTTTGGCTTGAACTACCTTAAAGGTACAAAATACCTGATCGTCGAAATGGGCATAGACGAGCCGTATCCGCCCAAGAACATGGAATACCTTCTGACGATCCTCACGCCTCAGATAGCCATCGATCTCAATGTTTCTGCCACCCATACCATGCAGTTTGAAAAAATCTTAACGGATATACAGAAAGACAAGATGCCGGACGCAGAGAAACGGGACTTACTCGTGCGTAAAATTGCCGAAGAGGACAGCAAGATTATCACGCGGTCAGGCTGTAAAACTGGTATTTACAAGGCAGACGATCCGCTTCTCCGGGAGATCATCCCCAAAAACACACCTTCGTCCACGAGTCTTCAAGCGTTCGGCGAGCACAGGCAGAATATAGTTTCATACACATTGTATGCCGTAAACAGTAAGGGTACTAGTTTTGGCTTCCTAATAACCCTGTCAGATAATAAACAGCAAGAAATCATACTCAGGTTTAGTGACGCAATTTACCCTCAGGAATATCGTGAGGTTTTTGCGGCAGCTATTATGGCGGCACTGGAAATTGGCCTGTCGATAACTGAGTGCAAAAGTAATCTTGAGAAGAACTTCCTGCCTCCCAAAGGCCGCTCAAGTCTCCTGAAAGGTATCAACGGAAGCATAATCATTGATTCGTCTTACAACGCTTCAAAATCCGCAGTCTTGGCATTTCTTAAGATGACAAAGCAGCTGAAAGCGGGACGCATGCAGCCGGTGGTATTTCTCTTTGGGGACATGCGTGAACTCGGAGAGGAGGCCCGTCAGGAGCATATCGAAGTGGCAGAACAAATACCTGAAGTCGTTGACTACCTCTACCTTGTAGGCCCTCTTACTCGAAAGTTTATTCTACCAATTATCCAGAAAAACGAAGAATACTTCTCTGAAGTACGCTGGTTTGACACGTCAGTCAGAGCCGGGGAATATCTCAGGGAAAACCTCCCGAGGGACGCCGTTGTGCTCGTCAAAGGCTCCCAGAATACGATATTTCTCGAGGAAGCAATCAAGTATATTTTGAAAGACAAGGCTGATCAGAGGAAACTCTGCCGCCAGGAACCATATTGGATGAAACTGAAATCCGCTCAAGACTTTCAGACTGTTAACGAGTTAAAAAGTTAATGGGTTAAAGCGTTAAATTTTTACCATATGTAACCACCCCACTTTAACTTATAAACCCGTTAACGCGTAACTCGTAACCCGTTAACCCGTAACACTTATTTGGGTTCAAAGCTGGTGAAAATTTCCGAGCAACTATCTCCGCTACAGGCTACGCAACTGTATTTTGCGTCACTCACAATCGCCGCGTGATGTATCGGATCGTTGATCCACCAGTTAAACGCCTCTTGCTCCGTACGCATGGAAATAATATTCTCGGTTGCCCGGTAAGGCAGATTGAGAGCATAAAACCCGGCATGCATGTGGCCTGAATACACCTCTTCGTGAATCTG
>JAKAMH010000004.1:13872-20853 GCA_021813005.1 bacterium | reverse complement strand
ACCAAATACAATACAAAAAGATTTCACCGGTCTTTAGGGTACAAAACACCTCTTGAGTATGTTATGATGCAGACCCAACAGAAAGGAGGACAACCGTTCTCTATCTAGCCAACCAGGACAAACCCTTGACAAGAGCACCTGGGATTACTACAATAAATATATGCAGAAGTTTTATCATCGATATGCACTTTACCTCTCGGTAATCCTCCTTCTCTCTTCTGTAGTCCTTGCAGGAAATGTATTTGCATTTGGTAAACCTGCTGCAGTTGGCGGAAATCCCGGATACAATCAAACATCCAATCCTGGGTCAAGCTACGTTCCTCAACAAGGAACTGTCCAGCAAAATGCACCAACAAATGCTGGTAGTAGTTATATTCCTTCAGGTGCTCCCCAAGGACGACCATCAGTAAGCCCTATCCCAAGCGGTATGCAGCAGCAAGGACAATCTCATGTTCCTGCGTTTGCCCAAGTTCACTTACAAGGTGGGAGGTTGCAAGCATGTGAGGCAGTCTCTAATGCCCTGACAACTAGATCAACACATTTAGTAGATTTGGTAAATCAGCAATTCAAAACATTTGCCAGTATTGCTTTAAGCGTTGAACAATATTACTTAACTAAAGCTGCTCCAGCGGGTACGACTCTCTCAAACTACGATACATTTGTTTCTGAAATTACCGCAGCGCAAAATGCAGTTGCAGCTCCTCTTCAGGCAGCACAAAATGATGTGACGAACTTTTCCTGCACAGGCAACAATCCGGCAGCACAAATGGGTCAATTTAATACAGACATGCGAGCTACATTAACCGCATTACAAGCATATAGAACTGCAATTAAAAATCTTATCGTAGCCCTTGTTTCATTGCCGAATCCAAGCACAACACCTAGTACGTCACCAAGTATCAGTCCGACAGTATCAGGACAACCAAGCGTAACACCATAAAAACCTATGGAAGAACAACAAGCCGTCATACCATCTTCGTCAGAGCATAGCCATACAGGGCTATATACAACTATCGCGCTTTCTTTAGGAGCAGCAGCACTGCTTCTGGTCATTGTTCTTGCTATGCTTATTAAAAAGCCTACAACCCCTTCACTCCCGACACAGACATATCAAATTACCCAACAAGATTTGCGAACGCAGCCATCCTCTATTCAAAATGAGGTACAGCAAGTGACGCCTACTCCAGTCCAAAGCAAACAAGATTTGCAAACACTAGCTCAACAACTGGATACTGCAAATATGGCACAAGTTACCACAAGTCTTGACCAGAACAGTCAAGATACGTCTTCTTTCTCACAATAATTGGTATATTAATTCATTGCCCCAATCCGCATGTAACTGTCGTTTCTGGATTAAAGGAAATGAGCCACCGTTCATGTAAGAAGTGAGATCAAAAGTAGAATAAGAAGTTGCCCATCACTCTCTGAGGTTATAAATATAAGTTGCTCCGTGACCTGCCCTCAAGAGGATCTAGGCTTCGCCATAAGATTCGGGCTGAAGCCCGAAACAAGTTCAGTCAGAGCATAAAAAAACTGCCGATCTCAGGCAGCCTTTTTATGCTCCGCGACCTGGATTCGAACCAGGAACCTTAAAGTTAACAGCTTTCTGCTCTACCGTTGAGCTATCGCGGAAGGTACAATCCGCGCTCGCGGAATGTCTGCCTATTGTACCATCTCAATCCGCAAAATTCCAGACCTATTTGAGGCCAATTTACAGAAGGGAGAGATCAGCCGAGGTAATCTTTCAGCTTATTGCCACGGGAGGCCTACCTGTCGGCAGGCAGGGGTGGTTCAACCGAGGTAATCTTTGAGTTTATTTCCCCTGCTCGGATGACGTAATTTCCGTAATGCTTTGGCTTCAATCTGCCGGATACGCTCGCGGGTAACGGCAAACATACGGCCTACTTCCTCAAGTGTCTTTGGCCTACCGTCCTTGAGTCCAAACCGCTCTTCAAGGACGCGGCGCTCGCGGTCTGAGAGTGTGCCGAGTACCTGATCCACCTGCTCTTTGAGAAGCTCACGGGAAGCGGAATCAAAAAGCGTGGGAGCCGACGTGTCATGGATAAAATCACCCAATCTGCTATCTTCCTCATCTCCGACAGGTGCTTCAAGCGAGGCTGGATTTTGGGAAATCTTGATAATCTCAAGTGCTTTCTCAGGCTCGATACCCAGAACCTTGGCAACTTCCTCAGGGGAGGGCTCGCGACCAAGCTCCTGCATGAGCTTTCTCGAGGCTCTCAGGAAGCGGTTGATGTTCTCAACCATGTGTACCGGTATACGGATGGTTCTCGCCTGATCGGCGATGGCACGGGTCACAGACTGCCGGATCCACCAGGTGGCATAGGTCGAGAATTTGTACCCCCGCCGCCAGTCATACTTCTCGACGGCCCGGATCAGTCCCTGGTTCCCCTCCTGGATGAGGTCGAGGAGAGAAAGGCCGCGCCCAATGTACTTTTTGGCAATAGAGACAACGAGTCTGAGATTGGAATTGATGAGTTTCTGTTTGGCCCGCATGTCCCCTTTCTCAACCTTCTTGGCCAAATCAATCTCCTCCTCAAAAGTGAGGAGCGGAATGCGACCAATCTCCTTGAGATACATGCGGACAGGATCAGAGACCGTCCCCTCGGCAAGCACGGTAAGCGCCTCCAGTTCTTTCTCAAGATTCTCAATCGGCGCCGTCTCATCTTTTTCCGGCAAGACATTTTCAAAAACATCTACACTGTGCTGTATGAGCCGGTCATAAAGCATGTCGAGATCCGCAATATGCTCCTCCGGCTTTGAGTACAGTGCCAGAATCTCGTCCTGTGTAATATAACCACGCTTCTTGGCCGATGCCACCACATCAGATAACAGAGAGGGTAATTTCTGTTTCATAGTCCCACTATTGTATCACAGGTTGCAAGTTTAACCTACGGCTGGGAGAGAAGTGCCACCAGACGCCCGTACTCGGACTGCATCTTGACAAGGGCATCCTGCTCCTGATTCGTTCTTGCCAGCTTCATTCGCTCCGCCAGTACGGCAAGTTTCTCCCGTATATAGTACTCCCGCAGCTGCCTGGCGGATTTTGCGATCTCGTCATTCCTCTTTGTCTCCGTCGTAAACTCAGGCAACGGCAGAAGAAGCGAGGTATTATAAGCGTCTTCCAGCTCCTTTGGCAGAGTCCGGCCAAACTGCTTGCTCTCAAAGTTGCCGCCCTGCCCCGCTGCCAGCACCCGTTTGAGCAGTTTCCCCGTTGCCTGACTCTCCCCAAGCAAACCTTCAAGTGCGCTCCCGACTGTGGCCACATTTTCCGCCATTACATCATTTTGCAACAGGAGCGCCAGCACATACTCTTCAAGAATTTCGCCTCTGGATCTGACCTTTTTGGGCGTCGTAACGGTCACCTTGGCTGTCCGCTCCTCCCGTACCGCCCTCTGTAATTCCCGTCCGGCACTCTCGTATGACGTATCCATACTGGCCGCGAATTTTCTCAGATAATGCTCTTTGATAATCTCATTCTTGACTGTGGCAAGAAGCGGCAAAAACTCCTCCGCAACCGCCTTTTTTGCCTGCGCGTCTCGACTGCCATATTTGGCAAGGAGCGCCTCAAGCAGGTAGTCATAGGCGCCTATTTCTTCTTTGACCGACTTTTTAAATCCGGCAGGATTCTTTTTCAAGGCCTCGTCAGGGTCCTTGCCGTCTTTGATGAGAATAACAGTGGCAGACAGCCCCTGTTTCTCAACCAGCGGGAGGCTCCGCTTGATCGCCTCCTGTCCGGCACTGTCGCCATCAAAGCAAAACGTCAGTTTGGGGGCAAACCGTTTAAGAAGTTGCACCTGGTTCTCTGTTAAGGCCGTCCCTTTGACCGCTACCACATTGCTGATACCGTTCTCAAAGCAGGTCATCACATCAAACTCTCCCTCGAGCAGTATCACCTGTTTGGCCTTGATCACCGCCTGTTTAGTAATATTGAGCCCAAATACCACGTCGCTCTTATGATAAGCAAGTGTATCGCGGGTGTTAATGTATTTTGACGTCTGTTCTCCCGTCAGCACTCTCCCTGAAAATCCAATCAGATTTCCCCGGTGATCAAAGAGCGGAAACATCAGCCTCCCCCGAAAAAAGTCCACCGTGTCGCGGCCACGTCGGAAGGCAAGCCCTGCCTCAACCAAGTCATCCGGCTGGAATTTCTTTTTACCAATGAGGTAACCTGCAAGGCCATTGCCGCGTGCCGGCGCAAATCCGAGCTGGAACGTCTCAATAAGTTTCGGGTTGACTCCCCGTTTGTCCAGATAGGCACGCGCACGTTTGCCGGCTTCATGTCTGGTCAGAATATAGTGGTAATACTCGGCAGCCAAGCCGTTCAGTCGGTAGATTTGCTCTTTACGGGCTCCGGTACCGTTGTCCAGGTAGGCCGTGAGTGTGACACCCGCCCGCTTGGCAAGTGTCCGAAGCGCCTCCGGAAACTCCATATGCTCATACTCCATGAGGAAAGAGTACGCATCTCCTCCTTTCCCACAATTTGCTACAGCAAAGTTAGTTGCAATATATGAATGATCTTTATCAACTGTGAAATTATAGACTGGACCCTCATATAGCTCTTTTTTTAAATCAGTTATTGGCAGCAGCCAGTATTCTGAACCGTCTTTATCAAAATAAATTGCGTTATATCTTTGGATTGCTTCTTCAGACCAAAAAACTGTATATGCCTCTTTATGATTAACTCCAAGTTTATCAATTTTAGTTTTAGCTACATAACGAGTTGGGAACAGATGCATTCTAAGAACAATATCAACAAGTTGTTCAGCTAATACTAATGAGACTGTAGTAATTGCCTTATGTTTTTTAGTAGAATGATTTGCTATAAACGAAGTCCCATCTCCTTTATGAATTGCATTTAACAGAACTTTTTGTTTCTCAACCGGCAATTCTTGCAGAATAAAGGGAATATGTTTATTTGAAGCTCCTTTACCACAAAGATTTTCAAAAATATTAGCAAGCTTAGCATGGCAAGCAGTTATTTCTAGCCCTGTTTTAATCGAATTTGGCCTTCGATAAATTTTAGCCTCTAGTCCAAATACCTTTTTTATAAGTTGTACAATTTCGGCTGCAAACTCTTCTTCATGATTTCCTAGGCTAAAACGAATATAGGCTCTGTGACTACTACCTTCTGCAATCCAATAACCAATTAGTTTTAGGAAATTGTCATCTACCGGAACTTGTAATGGAATATCTTTTGGGACCGGACCGAGCCTAGTAGACTTAGTTGAATATTCAGACAGATCAATTACAGTTACGTCAGCTTCTGTACGATTAATTGGGTAGAGGAGAAGATCACCTCTCTGTAATTCACCGGCAGAAATTTCTTTTATTGGCAAGTAGTTACTAACCTTCTCATAATAACGGTTTATATCTCTTTTCTTCAGCTTCAAATAACTCGTATACCTTTTAGAAAAGTTTTTATATTCTTTATGCAGATATGGAGCCCCACGCACAACAAAAACAGTATGGTCACTGGTCAGTTGAACCTCTCCCTTTAGCTTCCTTAATTTGACAGTAATAAGATCACCTTTATATTGGTGTTCCATCTTTGCAATAACTTTTCGTATATTCCCTTTCCCAGACACTACCCAGTGATTCTCATCTATCTCTTCAATTGCGTGATATCCGAAGGGAGTCTTTACTTTTTGGCCTGGTGGGAAGCACCCGAAGCAGTGCCAGATCTGCCGTTCCGGGGAAACCATAAAGGAGGGGGACTTTTCGTTGTGAAAGGGGCAAAGTCCTGAAAAGTTTCTTCCGGCCCGCTTCAGCGCCACGGATTCACTGATCAGTGAGACGATATCTAGCTTGTCTCGAATTTCGGCTACTTGGTCCATAGGAAGTTTGGAGCTATTGTAGCACGTTTCAGGCTCTATGGGCTCTGCTATACTGTCGCTATGCTGTACAAAGCGCTGATGCTGGACCTCGACGGGACCCTTATCCCCTATGATCACGAGGCGCTCCCGTCCCGTAAAGTCAGAGAGGCTGTGAAAAAGGCGCAAGGCACGGTTTCGATTTGTATTGTGACAGGCCGTTCACTCCATTCTGTTACGAACATGTTCCCCCTTCTTGGTATAAAAAAAGGCTACGCAGTTCTCAATAACGGTGCCCAGGTTTTTGCTCTTGAGACCAACAAACTGCACTATGATCAACCTATCATGCAAAAAGACCTCGCCCTCCTGGTTGCGACACTTCTAGCGGAAAACATTGCGTTTTACCTGAAAGATGAAGCGTATGAGATGAGAAAAAATCGGATATGCTACCAGCATGGACAACCCCTGAGCAAGACATACATGCTCTACACTGACGACGTTTTATCAGACAAAAAAGCGAACCACCTTATTAACCTCCTTCATCCCATTACAGGCTTGACTATTCACAAAACGCACCACAAGCTCCCTGATAAATATGCGCTTAATATTACGCATAGTAATGCCACGAAACTGCATGGCATTCATGTTGTCCAAAAGCTACTTGGAGTCACCCAGGAAGAAACGATCGGTATCGGAGACAGCTACAATGACTTCCCGCTTCTTATGGCCTGCGGCCTGAAAGTAGCCATGGGAAACGCTGTCGAGGATCTTAAAGAGATTGCGGATGTTATTGCACCGCCCGTGACAGAAGACGGTGTCGCGAGCATCATCGAGCGATACATCCTCTCCAATACTAAATACTAAATACTTTTATAGGTTACTCCCACTCCATCGTGGCAGGTGGCTTGGTGGTCACGTCGTAGACGACGCGTGAGACACCCGGCACTTCATTGACAATACGGGACGCCATCTGCTGCAGCAGGTCGTAAGGAAGACGCGACCAGCGGGATGTCATGACATCTTTTGACTCAATTACCCGGATCGCCACCACTTCGCCAAAAAACCGACCATCTCCCTTCACCGCCGTCGACTCGGCCCCCGTCAGAACTGCGTACGACTGAAAGACAGAGGCCAGAAGTCCTGCCCGCTC